>DASZTU010000163.1:0-10299 GCA_035547975.1 Devosiaceae bacterium
TCTGGCCCTGGCTCAGGGGGGCCGGCTGGCTGACGACCGGGTTCTCGGCGATGGTGACGGTGAGGTTGCTTTGGGCCACGGCGACGGTCGAAACGCGGACGTCCTTGCCCATGACGATGATGCCGGTGTTCTGGTCGATCACGATTTTGGCCGGCTGGTCGGTGTCGACGACGAGCTGCTCGATGTCCGTCAGGAGGTCGACGATGTTGCCGTTGAAGCCGCGCGGAAGCGTGACGCGCACCGTCGCCGGATCCTCAGGCGTTGCGGCAGGTCTGCCGATGAAGGCGTTGATCGAGAGGGCGATCCGCCGGGCCGTGGTGAGGTCGGGGTTGCGCAGCGCCAGGCGCAGCGAACGCTGCGAGCCGAGGTTGAAGTTGATCTCGCGCTCGATAAGGCCGCCCGAGGCGATGCGCCCCGTGGTGGGCACGCCCGAGATCACCTCGGCGGCGTTGCCCTGAGCCTTGAAGCCGTTGATGGTGACCGGGCCCTGGGCGATGGCATAGACTTCCCCGTCGGCGCCGAGAAGCGGGGTGACCAGCAGCGTGCCCCCCTGCAGGCTCGTCGCGTCCCCGAGGGAGGCGACATCGACATCGAGCCGGGTGCCCTGGGTCGAGAAGGGCGGCAGGTTTGCCGTGACCATCACGGCCGCCACATTGCCGGTTCGCATGTTCTGGCCGCGGGTGTTGACCCCGAGGCGCTCGAGCATCGCCTGAAGGCTCTGCTTGGTGAAGGGCGAGTTGTTGAGGCCGTCGCCGGTGCCGTTCAGGCCGACCACGAGGCCGTAGCCGATCAGCTGGTTGTCGCGCACGCCTTCGATGTTGACGATGTCCTTGATGCGCGCGGTCGCCGCCTCAGCATCGGCAAGGGGCGCAAGGCAGAGCAGGGTGGCCATCAATCCGGCCAGCAGCACGCGCAGGCGTGAAACGAGCATATCCGATCCCCATTCGACGGCACCGCTTCCATCCCCATGGAGGCGGTCCACCCGTGCTCTTGCGAGAAGCGTGCCAGCGGAAGGGGTTGTGGAAGTGGGCCAGAGCAAGTGCTTGTATTAGAAGGGAAGTTTGGCGGACCCGGGCGAAACGCTCGGAGAGGGAAGGGCGTCCGCCGATCAGCGGTCGGCAAATCCTGCCGGGCGAATTAAGGGCCTGTTAACCATCGGCGGCCGATTTTGCCGGTCGAGCAATCGCATCGGCGAGTCCACCTTGCGCATACAGGGCAAAACCCCGCTTTCGAGCATGAGCTACCGTGCGATCGGGCAGCGCACCCAAGGCTCCCCCGCGTTTGCCGCCGAGCCGGCCGCGATGCCGGAAGCCGCGACGGGCGCGGCGCCGGTTGTTGCCGGGGCGGCGATCGAGGCCCTCCTCGCCCTCCAGGGGGCCGACGATCCGCTGCGGCAGAGGCGCAAGGCGGTGAGGCGGGGCACGACGCTGCTCGACACGCTCGAGGACATCAAGTCCGACCTGCTCGTCGGGCGGGTGAGCGAGGGGCGGCTCAACCAGCTCCTCGCGGTCATCGGGCAGGCGCGGGAAAAGACGCTGCCGGCGCTCGACGCCGTGATCGACGACATCGAGCTCAGGGCGCGGGTCGAGCTGGCCAAGTTCGGCCGCTATGCCGAGGCGTGAGGCGGCTAACTCCCCGCCGGAGCGCGATTAATGACGCTTTGTTAACACGCTTGCCGGGTTGCGGGCGCCCAACTATAAGGGCGCCAGCATATATGCCTGCCCGGAGTCGAATCCTCTATGCAAGCTCCTGTCGCCACTACTGAATACCGGCCGACTGAAGACGAACCTTTTATGAACCCGCGGCAGCGGGAATATTTCCGGGCCAAGCTCGAACGCTGGAAGGAAGAGATCCTCAAGGAGAGCCGCGAGACGCTCGACAACCTCCAGGAAGAGAGCCAGAACCATCCCGACATGGCCGACCGCGCCTCGTCCGAGAGCGATCGGGCGCTGGAATTGCGGACCCGCGATCGCCAGCGCAAGCTCATCGCCAAGATCGATGCGGCGCTCAAGCGGATCGAGGACGGCACCTACGGGTATTGCGAGGAGACGGGCGACCCGATCGGCGTGGCCCGGCTCGATGCCCGGCCGATCGCGACGCTCAGCCTCGAGGCCCAGGAGATGCACGAGCGGCGCGAGAAGGTTTACCGCGACGAGTAGCAAGCCGCTTCCATAGATCAGGAAAAAGGCCCGCAATGCGGGCCTTTTTTGTTCTGGGGGGGCAGGAAATCAGGGGCGCGAAAGGCGATCGGCGGCCTGCCGCGCCGCCTCGCGCACGGCGAGCCAGAGCCGCCGCTCCTGCTCGGCGTCGGGCAGGGCGCGGTGAAGGACCGGCCCGGTGGCGGCACGGCGGACATTTTCGACCAGTTCGGCGACAGCCGGCCCGAGCGCGTCATCGGGAACGTACCGCGCAAGGATTTCGCTGGCGGCTTCGACCTGCAGCGCGTCGGTGTCGCCCAGCCGAAGGGCATGCCGCGGCAATCCCGCGCCCCGCAGCAGCACGCTCAGCCACTTGCCGTCCCATGAGGGCGAGCTGGCATAGAGCGTGTGGGGGCCGAGCGTTTCCAGCATCCGGCGGCCGAGTTCGACGACCGGCATGCCGCGCGACAGGTCGGCGCGGGTGATCCCATGGATGCGGGCCGCCGCCTCGTCCCAGTCGGTCCAGCGGGGGAGGGGCTGGATGAGGTGGCTTTCGGAGAGGCCGTCCTCGAACACCCAGGCCACCTCGACCGGGTAACTGTCCTTGGCGAGGGAGGAGGCCTCGAAATCGAGGAAAACGCGCACGCTAGGGCTGCTCCATTTGTGGCTGTGCGACCGTCAGGCCTAAGCGGACAGGGGGATCAGACGCACTCGGCGGCGCGGCTTTCGAGCAGCGCCTTCTCGCGCTCGTTGCGGGTCATCGCCGCCGCCCGCTCGAACTCGCGCCTCGCTTCCTCCCGCCGCCCGAGCTTGAACAGGAGGTCGCCGCGCACGCTCGGCAGCAGGTGGTAGCTTTTGAGGCCCGGCGCATCGGCGATGGCGTCGACGATCGGCAGAGCGACCGCGGGGCCTTCGGCCATGGAAACGGCGACCGCCCGATTGAGTTCGATGACCGGGGAGGGAACGCGCGCGGCGAGGGCCGCATAGAGGGCGGAAATCGTTGCCCAGTCGGTGTCGTCGGCCCGCCGGGCCCGCGCGTGACAGGCGGCGATCGCCGCCTGCAGCACGTAGGGGCCGGTGCCGCCCAGGCGCTGGGCGCGCTCGAGGGCCGCGAGCCCGCGGCGGATCAGCATCTGGTCCCAGCGGCTGCGGTCCTGGTCGAGCAGCAGGATGGGGGCGCCGTCCGGACCCAGCCGCGCCGCGAGGCGGGAGGCCTGGATTTCCATCAGCGCGACGAGACCGTGCACCTCCGGTTCCCTCGGGGCGAGCCCGGCGAGGATGCGCCCGAGGCGCAGCGCCTCGTCGCAGAGCTCGCGCCTGAGCCAGCTTTCCCCAGCGGTTGCCGAGTAGCCCTCGTTGAAGATGAGATAGAGCACCTCGAGCACCGAGGCGAGCCGCTCGTCGCGGTCTGAGCCGCGCGGCACCTCGAACGGCATGCCGGCCTCGGCGAGGGTTCGCTTGGCGCGAACGATGCGCTGCGCGATGGTCGGCTCCGGGACGAGGAACGCCCGGGCGATCTCGTCCGTCGTGAGGCCGCCGATCAGCCGCAGGGTGAGGGCGGCGCGGGCGTCCGGGGAGAGCACGGGGTGGCAGGCGGTGAAAATAAGGCTCAGCAGGTCGTCGCCGTATTCGTCGTCGAGCGACTTGTCCGGATCGGGCTCTTCGGTGTCGGTCTCGATATCGTAGGCGAGGATATCGAGCTTGCGCGCCGCCATCTTGTTGCGGCGAAAGTAGTCGAGCGCCCGGCGTTTGGCGGTGGTCATGAGCCAGGCCCCCGGGTTATTCGGCACCCCGTTCTCCGCCCATTGCCGGAGCGCCACGAGCAACGCATCCTGCGCCAGTTCTTCGGCCAGCCCGACGTCGCGCACGACACGGGTCAGCCCCGCGATCAGCCGCGGGGCTTCGATGCGATAGGTCGCTTCGATGGCGCGATGGGCGTCGTTGGTGCTCACGCGGCGCAGAACAGCAGCTTGGCGTCACCGGGGCAAGGGCCAGGATGCGGGGAATGGCCCGCGTCAGTTGGTGATCGGCTTCTGATTGGCCTCGCGCCAGGCCGCTTCCTTGGCGAGGTGCTCCTCGGAGACGCTGTCGACCGGAAAGTCGGAGGCCTCGAACACTTTTCGGAGCTCGATCTCCTGTCCCTCCTCGAACGGAATGCGCTTGACCCACTCGAGCGCCTCGTCCTTCGACTTGACGTCGATGAGCCAGAAGCCGGCGATGAGCTCCTTGGTTTCGGCGAAGGGCCCGTCGGTTACCGTCAGCTTGCCCCTTTCCATCTTGACCCGGGCCCCCTGGCTGCTCGCCTGGAGGCCCTCGGCGGCAAGCAGGACTCCGGCCTGGATGAGCTGCTCGTTGTAGCGGCCCATCGCCGCGATCAATTCGGAGCTCGGCATGATCCCCGCCTCGGATTCGGGGCTCGCCTTGACGATCATCATGAAGCGCATCTCTTCCTCCTCAGTAATTGTAGCCGCCCTCGACGGGGCGAACGGTGACTTCGATATCGGGAAAGCCGTGCTCGATGTGGAGGGCAATGAAGTCCCGGGCCAGCTGCTTGGCCGCTTCGAGCGAGGGGGCCTCCATGACGGCGTAGCCGCCGATGACTTCCTTGCTTTCGGAGAAGGGGCCATCGGTGATGCGGCCCTTCTCGGCCCGAACGACGGCGCCCTCTGCCGGCGGCTTGAGCCCGGCGGTCGAAATCAGCGCGCCGGCCTCGATCGACTTCTGCATGAACGGGCCCATGGCATCCATGAGCGCCTGGGGTGGCTGGGCGGTGCCGTCGATGTATTCCCGCGGCGGGTTGACGGTCATGAAGTAGCGCATTGTTGTCTCCTTTGGATCGAGTGGGTTGGGAAAATCAGGCCATGTCGGGGCCGCCGACGACCTCGCGGACTTCGACGTCGACGTTCATCACGCCGGCCCGGAAGTGGACTTCGATGAATTCGGTGGCCATGCGGATCGCGTCGGCCTTGGATGCCGCCTCGACGAAGGCGTAGCCGCCGATGATCTCCTTGGCCTCGGTGAACGGCCCGTCCATGACCGCGATGCGCCCGTCACGCGCCTTGAGCTGGACGCCTTCGGCACTGCGCCTGAGGCCGCCCGCGCCCACCAGCGTCCCGGCCTTCATCTGGGCCGCCAGATATTCTTCCATGCCGGCAAAGAGTGCCGGGGGTGGCGGGCGGCCGGCTTCGTAGTCGGCATCGCCCTTCACCATCATCAGAAAACGCATGTCTTTTCTCCCTTGGAAGCGATCAGCGGCGCCACGGCAGCAGCGCGCGCACGCGCTCGTCGCGGAACCAGAGCCCGCCCCACGCCAGCACCCCGAGATAGACGCCGAAGAGCGTGTGGCTGAAGAGCGGGTCGAAGAGCCTCAGATGGGCAGCCACCGCGCCGCCGAACAGGCCGGTGAGGAGGATCGCCCCCAGCACCGCCGTGCGCGGCCAGATGTAGAGCGCGAGGCTCACGAGCTCGGTGACGCCGATGAGGCGGTCGAGCGAAGCCGGCCAGCCGAGTTGCTGCGACGTCTCCGCCACGATCGGCAGGTCGATCAGCTTGATCGCCGTGTCGAAGGCCATGAAGGCGATCAGCAGGCCCGAGAGAGTCCAGCCGGTCACGCGCATGGCGCGCGAGCCCGCCGGGCGGTCCGCATAAGTGGCATCCAGTGCAGTCATCCCTTCCTCCATCAGGTTCGGCCATCGCCAGAGGCGGGCGCGGCCCGGCGACGTTCATCTTTGCGGACGGCCGTTTCGGCCGCCTTCAATCTGGCGACGAACGGCGTGCGACGGAATCGACACGCGGCGAGCGGTTTTTTCGTTTTTTTGGATCAGCCCCGGCGGAGGGCGCGCACCCAGCCCCGGACGGCGGCGCGGACGGTCTGCGCCAAGCCTGCCGCCGATCGCCAGAGATCGGTCGAGCGGGCCCAATCGAAGGCCGCCCGCCGAAGTCCATCCAGCCAGGACATCAGCCGCCGGAACCAGCCGATCCGCATGAGCGGGACGTGCATGGCGTGATAGAGGCGCTCGACAATGAGGATGCTGCCGCCGTGGGCGAGGACCAAGAGGAGCGCGCCCTGGATGTAGTGTCCGATGCCGAACCAGTAGAGCGCAAACCACTTGAACGGTTCGATGACCACGAACGGCACCGCGAGGGTCAGCAACGCGACGTAAGGCGGGAGGTGGCCGAGCGCGCTGCCGATCGATTCAAACAGGCGCAACCGGGCCAGCCCGTTGATGATGGGCCTGAGCAGCGGAAAGAGCAGGGCGTCGAGGATCGTCCAGCCGATGAGGACGAGGGTAACGACGAACCGGCCGACGGCGCGCAGCACCTCGAGCCCGAGGGGACGTTCATCGGCCATGCTCTTCTCCTCTCTTCCGCGAGGGCGGCTTCGGGAGCTCCGGCCTGAGGGCGGGATCAGGCCCCGTAGCGGCGCTCGAGATGCGCGATGAAATAGCGGGCGTTGAGCGGTTCGCCGGTTGCCCGGCGCATCAGCTCCGGAGTCGAATAGCGCGACGCCTGCGACCAGATGTTGTCGCGGCGCCAGCCGTTGATGGCGGCGAACTCGCCGCGTGCCATCTGGGCGCGGGCATCGGGAATCTGCCGCTCGAGCGCGGCCCATTGCTGGGCAGCCATCATGGCGCCGAGCGTATAGGAGGGAAAGTAGCCCAAGGCGCCCGAGGGCCAGTGGACGTCCTGCATCGGCCCATCCTTGGGATTGTCGAGCGTCGACAGTCCCAGATAGTCGCGCATCCGAGCGTCCCAGGCCTCGGGCAGGTCGGCTACCGCGAGCGAGCCGTCGACCAGGCCCTGCTCGAGCTCGTAGCGCAGGATGACGTGGAGCGGATAAGTCACCTCGTCGGCATCGACGCGGATCAGGCCGCGCTCGACCAGATGCACGTGCGCGAGGATATCCTCGAGGGTCCAGTCGGTGAAGAGGGAAGCCCCCAGCGTCTCACGCACCAGCGGCTCAGCCCAGCGCCAGAATTCGGGGCTGCGGGCGATCTGCTTTTCGACGAAGAGGCTCTGGCTCTCGTGGACGCCCATGCCGCGCGCCTTGCCCAGCGGCCAGTGGCTCCAGGCTTTCGGCAGGTTCTGCTCGTAGAGGGCGTGGCCGGTCTCGTGCAGGATGCCCATGAGCGAGGAGAGGAAGTCGCTCGTCACGTAGCGGGTGGTCATGCGGACGTCCGTCGGCACGCCGCCGCAGAACGGGTGGTGCGAAATGTCGAGCCTGCCGTGGTCGAAATCGAAGCCCAGAACCTTCATCATTTCGAGGCCCAGCGCCTTCTGTCGGTCGATGGGGTAGGGCCCTTGCAGCGGCTTGAGCGGGCGCCGCGCGAGCCGCGCCGCCTGGCGCTCGAGGGCCAGCGCCACGAAACCCTTGAGGAAGTATTTGAGGTCGTCGAAGACCGGCGTGATGTCGGCCATGCGATTGCCCGGGTCATACTGCTCCATCAGCGCGTCGTAGGGCGAAAGGCCGAGCGCCGCCGAGCGCATCGCCGCTTCCTCGCGCACCAGCGCAACGACTTCCGCCAGCGCCGGCGCAAACCCGGTCCAGTCGTTCCTGGCGCGCAGCTCGCGCCAGAGCTGCTCGCAGCGCATGCGGGTCGCAACCTGTCGCTCGACGAAATCTGCCGGGAGACAGGTGCGGTTGGTGTACTCGCGGCGGAATTCCGCCACCGCCCGCCGCTGGTCCTCGTCGAGCCCGGGCTCGGCTTCGGCCGCGGCGAGCCAGTCGCCCACTTCCGGAGCGGTGACCTGCGCGTGATACATGCCAGCGAGCGCGGCGACCGACTCGGCCCGCTTTTCTCCGCCGCCCGGCGGCATGTTGGTCGCTTCATCGGCGCTCAGGATCGAGATGGCGTGTTCGATGGCCTCGAGCTTGTGTCCGAGTGCATCGAGTTTGGCGAAAGACATGGCAACTCCGGGGAAGCGCGTGGTGGACAGGCGACGAGCCCGGGAACAGTGAGTAGCGAATAGGGAAGCGCCGGGAAAGGTCGCGGCTCAAAAGGCCAAGTCTCCACCTTCTCGGAACGGAGTGGGGCGCGGGCCAATGGGGGATTGCCCGCGCCCCGTATGCCCGCTGCGCCAAAGGGGGAATGCGCCAGCGGGGAATGCCGTAGAGAAGCCGCAGGCTAGAACGGCAGGATCGCGTCCATCACCTGCTGGCCATAGCGCGGCTGCTGCACGTCGGTGATCTGCCCGCGCCCGCCATAGGCGATGCGGGCTTCCGCGATCTTGCTCGAGGGGATCGTGTTGTCCGAGCCGATATCCTCGGGTCGAACGACGCCCGCGACGATAAGGTCGCGGATTTCAAAGTTGACGCGCACCTCCTGGTGGCCCTCGATCACCAGATTGCCGTTGCCGAGGACCTGCGTCACCACGGCGGCGACCTGGGTGTCGACCGTCTCCGAGCGGTTGACGGAACCGGTGCCGCTGTTGCTCATCGAGGAGTTGATGTCGATCGCCTTGCTCGGATCGGTGCCGGCGAGGGGGCCGGACTGGGTGGCGGCGCTGAAGAGCGACCCGAGCACCCCACCGGCACCCGCCCCGTTAGAGGAACTGCGGGCGCTCGCGGTCTGGTTGGCGATCTGCGCCTTGTCGGCGATCGTCACCTGGACGAGCAGTATGTCGCCGACCTTGTGCGCCCGCTGGTCCTTGAAGAAGCCCTTGGCCTCGTTCGAGAACAGCGAGTTGGGCTGGTAGTAGGCCTGGGCCGGCGCGGGCATCGGCATGCTGACCGGCCGGTAGTCGGGCTGGGCCACGGGGTTCGAGATGGCGCTGAGTTTGGGCTCCTCGCCGACATTTTCGAGCTTGTCGAAGGTCGCGCAGCCACCCAGCAGGACCAGGAGCGACAGGGCGGCGGCGATTTTGCGGGCGGTCATGATGTGCTTTCCGAACTAGAGGCCGGCGATGTTCTGTGGCGCGAGGCTGACTTCGACGGCGCCGTCGGCGCGGGCAACGCCGTGCACCATCTTCTTGGAGCTGGCGTTGAGCACGCTGACGGGCTGACCGAGGCTGGCGGCATTGAGCGCCGTACCCTTGACCGTGAGGGTCAAAGCGCCGGCATGGAGATAGACGGTCACCAGCTCGTTGCGGTCGATGAGCACCGGATCGCTGACGTCCGAGACCTTGAGCACCATGCCCGCCAGGCTCTGGCGCTGCAGCTGCTTGCCGACCAGCTGGTCGAGCGTTGCGACGCTGGCGTTCTGCACCAGCCGCAGCGGCACCCGGGCGGTCACGATGTCGCTGGCCTTGAGGATGGTGCCCGCCGGGAGCGTCGCGGCGAGCTGGGGGGCCTCGACCATGAGGTCGATCCGCCCGGTCACGTCGAGCGGCGCCTCGATCCCGGCAAGCGCGAAGCGGGCGGCGAAGAGGCCTGTCTCGGGCACGTAGCGGAGGTTGACCAGCGTCGCCGGGTTGGGTGTCGCGGCCACGGTCAGCGGCGCAAGGCGCCCGTCGAAACGCGGCTGGGCCGTCGCCCCATCGGGAAGGAGGCCGCGCGCCCGAAGCTCGTCGTTCAGGAGGAGGGCGAGATCATCGCTCCCGATGGTCGTCGAGAGCCTGGTCACCGCGACGCTGGTCGCCCCGCGGTCGTCGAACGCGTAAAGGCCGGCATTGTCGGCCGCGAGCCGAATGTCGCCGATCGCGACGTCGCCGGTCGTGCCGGGGGCCGGGGCCAGAAAGAGGGGTTTCCCTGCGAGGTCGCCGGCATTGGCGAACATGTCGCCGACGGTCACGACTTTTTCGGCGACCGCGATCGCCGGCTTGAGGGCCGGCATGGCAGCGGAGACCGGCGGCGCGACGAGCAGCAGGATGGCGGCGGCAAGCGCCGGCAGCACCTGCCGGAGGCGGGAGGCGGGGCGCCTTGCCGGCGACGGGGAGGAGGGCTGAAAGATCATCGGCGTTCCCCTCAGCGCATCTGCGTGGTGGTCTGGAGCATCTCGTCGGCGCCCGTCACCACGCGGGCGTTCATCTCGTAGGCGCGCTGGGCGGCGATCAGGTCCGAGATCTCGGTGACGGCGTTGACGTTGGCCTCCTCCAGGTAGGACTGCATGATGTTGCCCATCCCATCGGCATTGGGCGGGCCGACCTGCGCCGAGCCCGAGGCCGGCGTCTCGGTGAACATGTTGTTGCCGATCGATTCGAGCCCGCCCTTGTTGACGAAGCG
>DASZTU010000164.1:0-6830 GCA_035547975.1 Devosiaceae bacterium
ATCGGCGGCTCGGTGCACGTCCGCTCCTGGGCCGGGCGGGGCACGCGCATGACGCTGCGCCTGCCGCTGACCCTCGCCGTGCTCGACGTCATGCTGGTGCGCGTCTCGCAGAACCCCTACGTCATCCCGCTCTCCTCGATCGTCGAAACCATGCAGTGCGCGCGCGCCCGGTTCGAGCGCGTCCCCTCGGGCGGCCAGGTGCTGCAGGTGCGCGGCGAATACGTGCAGGTCATCGATCTCTGCGATCGCTTCGAAATGCCGGCCACGACCGACGAGAAGAACCGCTTCGTCATGCTGTGCGAGGCCGAAGGGTCGGTGAAGGTCGCGCTGGTCGTCGACGACATCATCGGCCAGCAGCAGGTGGTGATCAAAAGCCTCGAGGAGAACTTCGAATCGATCGAGGGCATCGCCGGCGGCACCATCCTCGGCGACGGCAACGTGGCCCTCATCGTCGACGTGCAGGGACTAAAGAGCGCCAGCGTTCACCGCAGCGCCGCCTAAGGCGGGCAACGGGTGGCCGCGTCTCGCGGCGCTTCAGCAATCGCCCAGGACGGGCGGAGAAAGGCATAGGAAATGGAAGCGTTGGGCTTCAGGGACGAAACCGCCGACCGGTCGGCCTCCATCGCGCAGAACCAGCTGCAGCTCATCGCCTTTTCGATCGGCGAGCAGACCTATGGGGTCGAGATCACCACGGTGCGCGAAATTCGCGCCTGGAACGGCGCGACCCCGCTGCCCAACACGCGCGAATATGTGCGCGGCGTGATCAACCTGCGCGGCACCATCGTGCCGATCTTCGATCTGCGGGCCCGCTTCGGGGACGGCCAGACCTCCGCGACGAAGAACCATGTCGTCGTGGTGATGTCGGTCGGTGAAAAATGGGTCGGCATCCTCGTGGACGCCGTTTCCGACATCCTGACCGTTTCGCGTGACGACATCCATCCCGTGCCGGAAGGCAATTCCATCGATACCGAGCTCCTCAACGGCATCGTCACGCACGAGAGCCGGATGGTCGGCCTCATCGACCTCCATGCCGTCGTGACCGGCGCCAAGATGGACGGCTGACGCCGCCCCTCCTTTCGCCGTTTCGCCCGCCCTGGCTGGTCAGCGGGGCGTGAGGATCGCGAGTTCGGTGACGCCGAACTGGCGCGTTTCGGTCACCGTGCCGAGCGGCGTGAGGTCGATCCTGCGCGCCGAGCACCGTCGACGGAAAGCGAAGCGCCCATGGCGTGTCGCCGAAGACCTTCACGCACTCCGCCCGCGTAGCGGCCGTCCCCTGGCCGGCCAGGCTGCAGCCGGCGGGCCCGGCCTAGAACAGCTCCACCTCGCCATGCGTCGACTGTGCCGCGATGCCGTGGAGCGCGGGCACGCGCAATTCGTCGAGCACGAGGCTCGCCCAGATCTCGTCGAAGACCTCCGGCGGGGTCGAAGGGGGCAGCAGCGCGAACTGGCGCACCGCGAGCGCGAGGTTTTGGCAGCGCTGCTCGATGCGGTCCTGTCCCTGCAGGGCCTCGATCATCATCTCGATGGCGCGCTGGCGCGCGCTTTCGGCGCCGATTTCCTTGTCGAGCAGCAGGGCCAGGGCTTCATTGACCCCATCCACGAGCACGGCCGTCTGCCGCGCGGTTTCATCGAGCTCGCGCGCCAGCCTCTGCAAGGTCATCTAGACAGCCCCCAATCCTGCACTTCGTCTTACGGGTCTATTTCTAAAGCTCCCGTTGCCGTCGAGGGGGACCACCGAATGGTTGATCGGGGTGGTTAGCGCTTCGCTAACGGGTTGCTTCCTACGATGGCCATGCCACTCCGAAAGAATCGGGCTCCGCCCATGCCGCTAGCCACCACCCTACCGCCCGAATTCGACCGCGGCGTCGTCACCACGGTGCACCAGGGGGATTGCCTGGTGTCGGGCGAGGCAGAGGTGACCTTCTCGACCGTCCTCGGCTCCTGCGTCAGCGCCTGCATCCGCGACACCAAGGCGAAGGTCGGCGGCATGAACCACTTCCTGCTCGCCGAGCAGTCGGGTTCGGCGCGCGACCGCTACGGCGCCTCGGCGCGCTATGGGGCCTATGCCATGGAGCGGCTGATCAACACGGTCCTGCAGCGGGGCACTGGCAACAAGGCCAATCTCGAGGTCAAGGTATTTGGCGGCGGCCTCATCAACGCCTCGCTGATCGACATCGGCGCCAAAAACATCGAATTCGTGCGCCAGTTCCTCGCCGTCGAGGGCTATCGCGTGATCGGGGAGGATCTCGGCGGCACCTTCGCCCGCCGGGTGCTGTTCAAGCCCCATTCCGGCCGCGCCTTCGTCAAGCGCCTCGCCGCCAACGAGGTCGACAGCGTCGCCCGCGAAGAGTTGGCGGTGGCCGTCAGCAAGCCCGCCCCGCCGCCGCTGGACGACATCGAGTTGTTCTAGCGCCGCTCGCCCGCCGGAAAAGGTTAGCGAAAACTTGCCGCCCGGCCCCCCTCTATAGATTTGGTTAACCATTGCGCCGTTACGGTCGGCGCATGCCCGTCCGATTTGCCGCCCTTTTGGGCTAGCCCGGCCATGCGTCGCACTCGCCTGGCGCTCCTCGTGAGCGGCATCTGGGCCGGCGCCGCCATGGCCTCGTGCGCACTCCTGGGGGCGCTCGGCCTCTCGCCCCTGTCGATGGTCGACGCCGCCCTGCCGCTGCTCGGCGCTCTCGCCGGCAGCCTGGTCCTTGCCCGCGCGGCCGAACGCGATTCGAGCCGCGAGCTCGAGCTTTTGGCCGAGGCGGTGGGGCTCGAGGCCAACCCGGGCGAAGCGCTGACCCTCGAGCGCATCGTCGGCGCGCTGGTTGCCCGGCTCGAGCGGCTGAGCCCGCTGCGGCCGGGCTTCGCCGGCCTCCTCACCCCGGCCGCCATTCTAGACGAAAAAGGCGCGGTGCTCGCGGCAACCGGCGGGCTCCTGGCGCTCCTCCCCGAGGCCATGGAAGGCGCGCTCCTCGATCCGCTGCTCGGTTCGGCCGCCCTCGGCGAAACGGGCGGCCTCAGGATCACAACCCTCAACGGCGATCGTTACGAGGTGATGCGGCGCCCCTTGGGGAAGCGCACGCTGGTCGAGCTCGGTCGGGCCGGGCAGGTGGTGAGCGACGACGAGCTCGATGCCTTTGCCGAGGCCCTTGCCAGCCGGCGGCTCGCCCTGCGCTACGATGCCGAGGCGGTGGCCCGGGCCCCCGTGCTCGGCGCCCTCAACAGCGCGCTCGAGATGCTCGACGGCGCCCAGCAGGCGATCGCCGCGCTGGCCTCGGGCGATGCCGTCGACCCCGCCTATCTCGAGAGCCCCGCCGGCCTCGCCCCGGCTTTCCGGCAACTGCACGACGCGGTCTGGGCGCTGGCGACGGAGCGCGCCGAAGAGGCGGCAGCGCACGAATTTTTCGAGGAACGGCTGAGGGGCGTCGGCAAGGCCATCGACAACTACCGGCACGCCGCCGGCCGCATCGCCGAACTCTCCGGCTCGAGCCGCAATGCGCTCGATCAGATAGGCCGCACGCTCGTCCTGTTGCGGGACAAGTCGCGCGCCGGGCGCCAGGGTGGCCTCAGGGCCGGGGAGGTCGTGGAAAACGCCGCGGGTGCACTTGAGGAGGTCCGGGCGGCGCTCGCCGGCCTGGACAAGGGCGCCGAAGCGCTCGACAAGCTGATGGAGGCGGTCGAAGACGCGGGTTTTCGCACCAACCTGCTGGCCTTGAATGCCGCCGTCGAGGCGGCGCGCGCCGGCGAGAAGGGCGCGGGCTTCGCCGTCGTCGCCGAAGAGGTGCGCACCCTTGCGCTCGCGAGCCAGGAAACGGCCAAGGCGATGCGGGGCCTCGTACGCCAGAACCGCGCCCAGGCGGCGCTGGTGGGCGAAGCCGCCGGGTCGGCGCAGAAAATCCTCGCGGGGCTCGATGCGCATTTACGCAATCTAAGCAATGAGGCGCAGATGATGACCGCCGCCGCCGAGGAGGCAGGCCGCACCGTCTCGCGCGCCTCGACCGACCTGAGTGCCCTCGACGGCGAGGTCCAGCGGACGCTGAGTTTGCCGCAGCGCCCCGCCCGGGCCGCCTGAGCCGGCCCGTCCGGCCGCCGGCAATGCGAGGGGCGAGGTTATGGACCAGGGCGACCTTGCCCTCACCGACAGGGAATTCGAGCGCGTCAAGCAGCGGGTTTACCGGGCCGCCGGTATTTCGCTGAGCGACGTCAAGCGGACGCTGGTCGTATCGCGGCTCTATAAGCTGGTCCGCGCCAGGGGACTTCCCTCGTTCGACGCCTACCTCGATTTCCTCGAGCGCGCCGGCACGCCCGAAGACGCGCAGGACTTCGTCAACGCGCTGACCACCAACCTCACCCGCTTCTACCGCGAAGACCATCACTTCGAGCATCTGGCCCAGCACGTCGGGGCCCTCATCGCCAATCCCCCGCGCCGCGGCGCGGCTGGCCGCCCGCGCCTCAGGATCTGGTCGGCCGGCTGCTCGACGGGCCAGGAGCCCTATACCATCGCCCTGTGCCTGCTCGCCGCCTATCCCGAGCTCAAGCGCTGGGATTTCCGGATTCTCGCGACCGACATCGATACCAATGTGCTCGGAAGGGCGGCGAGCGGCATCTATCCCGGCGCCGAGATCGCGGACCTCGCGCCGGAGCGCGCCGCTCCCTTCGAGCGGCTCGCGAGCGGCGAGGTGCGGGTGCCGGCGGCGGCCCGCGAACTCATCGCCTTCAAGCCGCTCAACCTCATCGAGGCCTGGCCCGTGAAAGGCCCGTTCGACGCGATCTTCTGCCGCAACGTCGCCATCTACTTCGACAAGCCGACCCAGGCGCAGGTTTTCGGCCGCTTCCGCGGCGTCCTGGCGCCGGACGGCTTTCTCTACATCGGGCACTCGGAAAATCTCGGGGCCGGCGCGGCCGAGTTCCGGCTCGTCGGCAAGACCATCTACCAGCCGCGCCCGGC
Organism: Devosiaceae bacterium; assembly: GCA_035547975.1. Lineage (GTDB taxonomy): Bacteria > Pseudomonadota > Alphaproteobacteria > Rhizobiales > Devosiaceae > DASZTU01. The sequence goes on from DASZTU010000164.1 coordinate 4,937, forward strand.
CCAGAAAGCAAGGAACGCCGCATGAGCATCAAGGTCCTGGTGGTTGATGACTCCGCCCTCATCCGCGAGGTGCTGTCGCGCGTTCTGGCGCAGGACCGCGACATTGCCGTGGTCGGCACCGCCGCCGACCCGATCGAGGCGCGCGAGCGGATCAAGGAGCTCAATCCCGACGTCGTGACCCTCGACATCGAGATGCCGAACATGAACGGCCTCGCCTTCCTCGACCGGCTGATGCGCCTGAGGCCGATGCCGGTGGTCATGGTGTCCACCCTGACCACGAAGGGCGCGAGCGAGACCATGCTGGCGCTCGAGCTCGGTGCCGTCGATTTCGTCGCAAAACCCAATGCCGATCTCGCGGGCGGCCTCGAGGCCTTCGGCGCCAATCTCCGCGACAAGATCCGCGCCGCCGCGCACTCCAACGTCCAGGGCCGCGCCATGAAGGCGCCGCTGCCCAACGTGCCGCTCAGGACCGCCGCCGCGCCCCCCGGCGCGCTCATCGCGCTCGGCGCCTCGACGGGCGGCGTCGAGGCGATCCGGCAGGTCCTCGGCGACATGCCGCCCGATTGCCCGCCGATCGTCATCGCCCAGCACATGCCCGGTGCTTTCACCCAGCGCTTCGCCGCCCGGCTCGACGAACTGGTCGAGGTCAAGGTGGTCGAGGCGGAGGACCGCATGCCGCTCGAGGCGGGCCACGCCTATGTGGCCCGCGGCGACTACCACCTGCGGGTCGAGCGCTCGTCGGGCCAGCTCAAATGCCGGCTGAGCCAGGACGAGCTGTGCTCCGGGCACCGCCCGAGCGTCGACGTGCTGTTCGAGTCGGTGGCGCGCGTCGTGGGACCGATGGCGGTGGGCGCGATCCTCACCGGCATGGGACGCGACGGGGCGACCGGGCTCAAGCTGATGCGCTCTGCCGGTGCCTATACGGTCGGCCAGAGCCCGGCATCGGCGCTGGTTTACGGCATGCCGCGCGTCGCCTTCGAGGAGGGCGCGGTGGTCGAGCAGGCCCCGCTCGAGAATATCGCGGCGCGGCTGGTTGCCGCCCTGACACGCCTCAGATCGGCGGCTTAACAGGCCGCCGATTGAGATATTGGTAACGGATTTTCCCTAGCTTCGGCACCCACCCCCCGATCCCTCCCGGGGACCGCTTGGAAGGCGAACCAGAACGATGCCCAAGGCCAGCGCGCTGAGTGTACTGATCGTGGATGACCAGCAGTCCATGCGCGGCATCTGCAAGTACATCCTCACCCAGCTCGGCTTCCGGGAAATCATCGAGGCGAGGAGCGGGCGCGACGCCCTCGGCAAGCTCGAAAAGGCCAATGTCGACCTCATCATTTCCGACTGGAACATGGAGGATATCGACGGCCTCACCCTCCTCAAGGTCGTCCGCAAGCACCCCAAGACGCAGGGTATGCCCTTCATCATGGCGACCGGCCGCTCCGACAAGGAGCAGGTGAAGGAGGCGATCTCGTGCGGCGTCAACAACTACATCATCAAGCCCTTCGACCTCTCGACCATGAAGAAGCGGATCGAGGCGGTGATCGGCACGCTGAGCTGACCGTTCGCGCGACGGTACGGCAAGCCCTTGGTGGGCCTCCTCCTTTCCCCGAACAACGCCTGAGCCACCCGCGCCAGGCGCCTCTTCCGGCAGCCTGCACTTCAGACAATCTTAAAAGCGTTCCGCCATATTTGCCGCCGATGGGGGCAGGCTGCAGCCGGCACGGCAGATGCCGCGGCCGGCGCTGCTCTTGTACCCCCCGCCCCAGCTCGGAAGGTTTGGGCGCCAGGAGGCGCAAGCCTTCCCGGTGCGTCGTGCTGGCTGGGCCCTTGGGAATCTATTCGGAGCAAATAGAGTGAAAGCGCTCAGCATGAAACTCACGGTGGCGGGGGCCATCGG
>DASZTU010000165.1:0-1845 GCA_035547975.1 Devosiaceae bacterium
TTCCTGGTGCCGATATGCCGCGCGTGAGGGGAACACTCGCCGGAATGCTGATTGCCGCGATGCTGCTGCTGCCGCTCGCCGGCTGCGGCAAGGCCGGCGCCGACCTCCACCCCACGGCCAGCACTCCGGGCGGGGCAATCGGGTCCGTTGACCGGGGCCATGACCTTATCGAGCGCATCGGCTGCGGCTCATGCCACACCATACCCGGCATCGTCGATGCGGTCGGCCTCGTCGGCCCGCCGCTCGACAATATCGGCCGCCGCGGCTACCTCGCGGGCCTCCTCCACAACACGCCGGAGAACATGGTGCGCTGGCTTCGGCACCCGCAGCAGATCGTGCCCGGCAATGCCATGCCCGATATGGGGCTTTCGGAAGAGGACGCGCGCGACATCGCCGCCTACCTCTATACGCTCAAATGACCGGCGCCGGCGGCACCGCCCTCGTCGAGCCGCAGCGCGCGGCGCTCGGGCCGAACCTCGCGCTCGGCGCCGGCGTGCTGGTCCTCGCCGTGCTCTGGCTGGGCCCGCTGGTGCCGATGAGCCGGACCGCCTTCTCGCCCCACATGCTGCTCCACCTCGGCATCGTCGTCGTTGCCGCCCCGCTCCTCGGCCTCGGGCTCGCCGCACGGCTGCCGCCGCTCGCCGACTTTCGCACCGCCCTCTCCTGGTGCCTCCTCGCCTCGGCCGTCGAACTGGTCGCGGTCTGGGGTTGGCACATCCCCCTCCTCCACGACGCGGCGGGCCGTGACGGCCGGCTCTTCGTCCTCGAGCAGGCGAGCTTCCTCGTGGGCGGGCTCGCCATGTGGACGGCCGTCGGCGCCGCGCGCCGCAGCCCGGCCGCGGCGGCCGCGGCGATCGCGCTCTTCCTCACCTTCACGCACATGACGGTCTTCGGGCTCGTCCTCACGCTCGCCCCCCGGCTGATCTACGATCCCGACCTCTGCCGCGGCGCCTTTGGCCTCGACCGCCTCGCCGACCAGCAGTTCGGCGGCGTGCTGATGGCCGTGGGCGGTGGCCTCCCCTACCTCATCGGCACGGCATGGGCCTGCTGGGTGTTCCTCGAGGGGCGGCCGCGACCCGCCCCGGGCTGGTCGCGCCGATGAGCGGGATGACGGCAATGACCGGGCTTCGGGAGTACCTCCTCGCCTTCCGGGCAATCGCGCAGCGGGAAATCGTCAAATTCCTGCATCAGACCGAGCGGCTGATTGCCGCCCTGGTGCGTCCCGGCCTCTGGCTGCTGGTCTTCGCGGCGGGGCTCCACGACCTCCTCGGCGTCTCGATCATTCCGCCCTACGAGACCTATACCCCTTACGGCGAATACATCCTCCCCGGCCTCATCGGCATCGTCGTGCTGTTCCAGTGCATGCAGTCGGCCCTCTCGATGGTCTATGACCGCGAGGCGGGTGTGATGCGCGTCATGCTGGTCACCCCGGTGCCGCGCCCCTTCCTGCTCTTTGCCAAAACCGCCGCCGCGACGCTCCTCGCGCTGCTCCAGGTCTATGCCTTCCTCATCGTCGCCGCGCTCTTCGGCGACAGCATGCCGCCCTGGAGCTGGCTCTCGATCATTCCGGCGGTGATCGTGGTGGGGCTGATGCTCGGCTCGGTCGGGCTGCTCGTATCCGTCTATACCCGCCGCATCGAGAACTTTGCCGGGATGATGAACTTCGTCGTCTTTCCGATGTTCTTCCTCTCCTCCGCGCTCTATCCGCTCTGGAAGCTGCGCGAGGCCGGCGCCTGGCCGGTCTACTACCTTTCGATGGTCAATCCCTTCACCTATGCCGTCGAACTGGTCCGCTTTTCGGCCTATGGTCAGTTCAACGCGACGGCCCTCGCGGTAGTCGCGGGG
>DASZTU010000166.1:0-17107 GCA_035547975.1 Devosiaceae bacterium
CCGCGAGCAGCTGGGATGGCCACCCCCCAAGCCGCATACCGCGGCTTTCGACCTCACCGAAAAATACTCGCTTCTGTCCCTCGAGCCGCCCGACCACACGCGGCTGCGCACCCTCGTCAACCGCGCCTTCGTCTCGCGGCATGTCGAGCAGCTGCGCCCCCGCATCGAAGCGCTCGCCAACGAGCTCGTCGACCGCTTCGAGCCGGACGGTCGAGTCGAGCTGCTGAAGGCCTTTGCGGCACCGCTCCCCGCGATCGTCATTTCGGAGATGATCGGGGTGCCGCGCGACATGGCAATGCAGGTCGTCGCCTGGTCGAACACCATGGTCAAAATGTACATGTACGGCGTGACCGAGGCTGTCGAGCACGAAGCGAACGACGCTTCGATCGCCTTCATCGCCTATGTCCGCGAGCTCATCGCCGAGCGGCGCCGGACGCCGCGGGAGGACCTTCTCACCCATATGCTGAACGCCGCCGACGACCTCCAGAAGCTCACCGAGGACGAGATCGTCTCGACCGCGATACTCCTCCTCAATGCCGGCCACGAGGCGACCGTCCACACGACCGGCAATGCGGTGAAAACCATCCTCGAAAGCGGGCTCGACCCCAAAACCCTGTTCGCTACGCCCGCGCAGACCGAGGCCACCGTCGAGGAATGCCTGCGCTATGATGCGCCGCTCCACATGTTCACGCGCTTCGCGCTGCAGGATGTCGAACTCGAGGGCGGTCTGCGCTTCCGGCAGGGCGACGTCATCGGGCTGATGCTGGGCGCGGCCAACCGCGACCCCACGCGTTTCGATGACGCCGACCGCTTCGACCCCTTCCGGGCCGACATACAGAATGTGAGCTTCGGCGCCGGCATCCACTTCTGCATCGGCGCGCCGCTGGCGCGCATCGAGCTGCAGGCGGCGCTATCGACCCTGTTCCGGCGCCTGCCTGGCCTCAGGATCGCCGAGCCGCCACACTACAATAACGTCTATCACTTCCACGGCCTCGAGCGGCTGCTGCTCGAGTGGTAGCCAAAGGTCAGTGGACGCCCAGCCGGTCGAGGGCTCGGAAGGGCGAGTCACCCTGCCGTTTTGATCGCCTCCCAACCGGTCCCGGCAGGCCCATGGTTGACAGCCTTGGGCCGCTTCACCATTTTGCGCCGCGGCTCGTTCCCCCTCCTTGAAAGCATTTGTAATGAAGCTCGTGATCGTTGAAAGTCCGGCTAAGGCCAAGACAATCAACAAGTATTTGGGCAAGGACTATGAGGTCCTGGCGAGCTTCGGTCACGTCCGTGATCTCCCTGCCAAGGACGGCTCGGTCCGCCCGGACGAGGATTTCGCCATGGATTGGGAGGTCGATGCCGCGTCAAAAAAGCACGTCGCCGATCTCGTCCGGGCAGCCAGGGAAGCCGACGAACTGATCCTTGCGTCCGACCCCGATCGCGAGGGGGAGGCAATCGCCTGGCACGTGCGGGACGTGCTCGAGGAGAAGAAGGCGATCAAGGGCAAGCCGGTTCGCCGGGTCGTCTTCAATGCCATCACCAAGGCGGCGGTGACCGAGGCGATGCAGCATCCGCGCGACATCGACGCGCCGCTGGTGGATGCCTACCTCGCCCGCCGCGCCCTCGACTATCTCGTGGGCTTTACCCTCTCCCCCATCCTCTGGCGCAAGCTGCCGGGCTCCCGCTCGGCTGGCCGCGTCCAGTCGGTGGCACTGCGCCTCGTGACCGAGCGCGAAGCGGAGATCGAAAAGTTCAGGCCGCAGGAGTACTGGAGCGTCCTCGCCCACCTGATGCACAAGGGCAAGGCCTTCGAGGCACGCCTCTATTCCGCCGACGGCAAGGTCACCGACAAGCTCGACGTCAAGAACGGCGCCGAGGCGGAAGCGCTCAAGGCGGCGATCGAGGCGGGCCGGCTCTACGTCACCTCGGTCGACAAAAAGCCGACGCGGCGGAACCCTTACGCGCCCTTCACCACATCGAGCCTGCAGCAGGAGGCGTCCTCACGCCTCGGCTTCTCGCCGAGCCGCACGATGCAGATCGCCCAGCGCCTCTATGAGGACGGCATCATCACCTACATGCGAACGGACGCCGTGCAGATGGCGCCCGAGGCGATCAACGCCACCCGCCAGGCGATCGAGAAGCTGTTCGGCGCGAACTACCTGCCGCCGAGCGCGCGTCTCTACCAGACCAAGGCCAAGAATGCCCAGGAGGCCCACGAGGCGATCCGCCCGACGGATCTCTCGCGCCACCCCGATACGCTGCGCGGCGGGGATGCCGACCAGCACAGGCTCTATGAACTCATCTGGCGCCGTACGATGGCGAGCCAGATGCGCGCCGCCGAAATCGAGCGGACGACCGCCGACATCCTCGTCGAAGGCTCGCCGCGCAACATCACGCTGCGCGCCACGGGCTCCGTCGTGACGTTCCCCGGCTTCCTGGCGCTCTACGGCATCGCCGCCAAGGAAGACCGCGACGAGGAAGACGAAGAGGCGCGCGAGCTGCCGCCGCTTGTCGCCAGCGACCGCCCGGAGCTCGAGAACGTGGCGATCGAGCAGCATTTTACGCAGCCGCCGCCCCGCTACACGGAAGCCAGCCTCATCAAGAAGATGGAAGAGCTCGGCATCGGGCGGCCCTCGACCTACGCCTCGACGCTCTCGGTGCTCAAGGACCGCAACTATGTCCGTCTCGAAAAGCGGGCCCTGATCCCCGAGGATCGCGGCCGGCTGGTGACGGCGTTCCTCGAGAGCTTCTTCAAGCGCTACGTGGAATACGGCTTTACCGCCCGGCTCGAGGAGCAGCTCGACGAGATTTCGGCGGGCGAGCTCGACTACAAGGAAGTGCTCCGCCAGTTCTGGCAGGAGTTTTCCCGCCACGTGGCGGAGACCAAGGACCTGCGCGTTTCGGAGGTGCTGGACGCGCTCAATGACCTTCTTTCCGACCACATCTTCCCGGCCAAGGCGGACGGCTCCGACCCCCGCCGCTGTCCCAATTGCGGCACCGGCCAGCTGTCGCTGAAACTCGGGAAATTCGGCGCCTTCATCGGCTGCTCGAATTATCCCGAATGCCGCTACACGATGCAGCTGTCGGACGCGGCTATGGGTGGCGCGACCGAGAACGCTCCTGGAGACGGGCTCCTCGGCACCGATCCCGAGAGCGGGCTCCAGGTCTTTCTCAAGTCGGGCCGGTTCGGCCCCTACGTGCAGCTTGGCGAGGACAAGGACGCCAAGCGTTCGAGCCTGCCGCGCGGCTGGGAACCCGCCTCGATCGACCTCGAAAAGGCGCTGAAGCTGCTCAGCCTGCCGCGGGAAATCGGCACGCACCCCGAGACGGGCGAGCCGATCACCGCCGGCATCGGCCGCTATGGCCCCTTCGTGCACTCGGGAGGCAAGTACGCCAACCTGCCCGAGGTGGAGGAAGTGTTTTCGGTCGGGCTCAACCGCGCCGTCGACCTCCTGGCGGCCAAGGCCGCCGGCGGCGGCTTCGGGCGGCGCAACGGCGCCGCGGCCGCGCCCATCAAGACTTTCGAGCACGAAGGCGGCGTGATTTCCGTCCGCTCGGGCCGCTATGGCCCCTATGTCAACCAGGGCAAGGTCAACGCCACGCTGCCCAAGGGGCTCAGCCCCGAACAGGTGACGCTCGAGCAGGCGCTCGGGCTGATTGCCGCCAAGGGCGGTGCGAGCCCGGCGCGAAAGGCCGCGGCCAAGAAGGCGCCGGCGAAAAAGGCGGCGGCAAAGGACAAGGCAGCCAAGCCGGCAGCGCGGAAGACCGCGGCCAAGGCCACGAAGAAGCCGGCCGGCAAGGCCGCCGCCAAGAACATTCCCGCCGGCGCCTGAGCGGTTCCGGCCCCTCTCCGGCGGGACGGCAGCCATGCATTGACCGGTCCCGAGCTTGCCGAAGGGCCGGGCAAGGCGCATCTACGGGACAGCATGGCCAAATCCCTCCCCACCAGCACCGCGCCGCGTCCGAAAAGCCGGCAGTTCGCCGTCGGCACCCTCCCCAGCCGCGAGGACATCCTCGCCGCGATGGCGGAAAACCCGAGCCTCGACGGCAAGCGTGACCTCGCCCGTCACTTCGGCATCAAGGGAGACATGCGCACCCCCTTCAAGGTGCTGCTCAAGCAGATGGAGGGCGAGGGGTTCCTCGCCCGCAGCCGCAAGACCATCCGGCGGCCGTCGACGCTGCCGGCCGTCACCGTGCTCGATATTCCCGGCGATGCCGACCCCGAAGACCTCCACGCCTTCCCCGCCCAGTGGAACGAGGAAGAAGGAGAGCGGCCCCGCGTCACGGTCTTGACACCTCCCCGGGCGCGCGTCGTGCCCGGCCCCGGCGACCGCATCCTCGCCCGCATCAGCGCCGGCGAGGGGCCCCTGCCCCACTACACCGCCCGGCCCATCAAAATCCTCGAGAAGCCGCGGCGGGGCCAGATCGGCATCGTGCGGCTCGACAATGAGGGGGCAACGCTCGAGCCGGTCGACCGCAAGCAGCGCGAGATGCGCATCGATCGCGGCGACCTCGGCGAAGCGCGAGAGGGCGATCTCGTCGAAGTCGAAGTCCGCGTCACGGGAAGGCTGATGATCCCGAAAGCGCGGGTCGTCTCGGTGATCGGCAACCCAAAGACCGAGCGCGCGGTCTCGATGATCGCGATCCACAACCTCGACATCCCCTATCGCTTCCCCGCCGCCGTGCTGAAGGAAGCGGCGGAGGCTGGCGAAGTCTCGCTCAGGGGACGCGAAGACTGGCGGCACATTCCGCTCATCACGATCGACCCGGCCGATGCCAAGGACCACGACGACGCCGTCTACGCCGAACCCGATCCGGATCCGAAGAACGCGGGGGGCTTCATCGTCTGCGTCGCCATTGCCGACGTCGCGGCCTATGTGCGCCCGGGGACCGCGCTCGACCGGGAGGCCTATCTGCGCGGCAATTCGGTCTATTTCCCGGACCGGGTAGTGCCGATGCTGCCCGAGCGCATCTCCAACGACCTCTGCTCGCTGAAGCCGGGCGTCAATCGCCCGGCCATCGCCGTGCGCCTCGTCATCGGGCCGGACGGCCGAAAGAAGAGCCATTCCTTCCATCGCGTGGTGTTCCGGTCGGCGGCCAAGCTCGCCTATGTCGAGGCGCAGGCGGCGATCGATGGCGAGCCGAACGACACAACCGGACCGATCCTCGATACCATCCTGCGGCCGCTATGGGCCGCCTACGAGGCCATGGCGCGGGCACGTGACCGGCGCGGCCCCCTCGAACTCGACCTGCCGGAGCGCAAGATCCTCCTCGACGACCAGGGGCTGGTCGAAAACGTCCACGTGCCGCCACGTCTTGATGCGCATCGCCTCATCGAGGAGATGATGATTGCGGCCAATGTCGCCGCGGCGGAAACGCTCGAAAAGCACCGGACGCCCCTGATCTATCGCGTCCACGACTCGCCGAGCCGGGAAAAGCTCACCGCCCTGAGGGAGTTCCTCGCCACGCTCGACCTGCCTTTCGCGAAATCGGAGGCCGTGCGGCCGGTCGACTTCAACCGCATCCTCGCCAAGGCCCGAGCGGAGGGAAAGTCCGAGCAGGTCTCGGAAATGGTGCTGCGCAGCCAGGCGCAGGCCGAGTACGCCGCCGACAACTACGGGCACTTCGGCCTCAATCTCGACCGATACGCCCACTTTACCTCGCCAATCCGCCGCTACGCCGACCTGGTGGTGCACCGCGCCCTGATCACCGCCCTCGGTTTCGGCAAGGACGGCCTCTCCGATCAGGAAGCCGAAAAGCTCGCCCCCATCGCCGAGCACATCTCTTCGACCGAACGGCGGGCCATGCTGGCCGAGCGCGAGACGGTCGATCGGCTGCTGGCGCAGTTTCTCGCCGGCCGCATCGGCGCCTCCTTCGAGGGGAAGATTTCGGGCGTCACGAAGTCGGGCCTCTTCGTCCGGCTCAACGAGACCGGCGCGGATGGGTTCGTTCCCGCCTCGACGATCGGCGAGGACTACTACCAGTATGTCGAGGAGCAGCAGGCTTTGATCGGCAGGCAAACGGGCGAACGTTTCCGCCTCGGCGACACCGTGACGGTTCGCCTGGTCGAGGCCGCCCCGGTCGCCGGAGCGCTGCGTTTCGAATTGCTCTCGGCCGGGACCAGGGTCAAAGTGCCCTCTTTCAAACGGGCACCCAAGCGCCCATATAGATCATATCAATCGCGGGGCAGAAGGCGGTAGCAGTATGGGCGTCGAAATCATCGACACGGACAGGCGTGACTTGTGGCAGGCGATCGGGCGAGGCCTCGCGTGCCGCTGTCCGAATTGCGGCAAGGGCAAGCTCTTCCGGGCCTACCTCAAGGTCAACGAGACCTGCCCGGTCTGTGGCGAGGAACTGTTCCATCACCGCGCCGACGACCTGCCCCCTTACCTCTCGATCGTCATCGTCGGGCACGTGCTGATCTTTGCCATGCTCGAAATCGAGATGAAGTTCCAGGACGTCAACCCGCTCTGGTACATGGCAACGCTCGTGCCACTGGCGGTGGCGCTGCCGCTCCTGTTGCTGCCCTCGATCAAGGGCGCCGTGGTGGGGCTGCAATGGGCCAATCGCATGCACGGCTTCGATCCGAGCCAGCGCGATCCCGCATTGCCGGAGGAAGATCCGGCCGCCCTGCTGGCGCGCAAGCAGGCCTGAGCGGGCCTAGCGCTTCACGAAGCGGGCGTGCCGGAAGCGCAACCCGGTCCACTCCTCGTCGAACGCAATCGACCGGACGGGCGTATAGCCCGCCGCGGCGAGGACGTCCCAGCCGGAGTCGCGGCTCAACCCCGACTGCCTTGCGGCATCGCCCTTGCGATAGCCGAACCAGAGCAGCCCGTCAGCCGGAAGAGCCGGGAGAATTTGGCTCGCGAAGGCTCCCGCTTCGCTGGGATTGCGGCAGAACGCTATGGCGCCGTCGAAGGCGTCGCCCATGTGCACGGGCTCGACCTCGGCCCCGGCGGTCAGCGCCTCGGCAAAGTGCTCGGGCACATTTATCAGCCACAGCCGGGCGCCCGACCTGATCTGGAGCTTCTTGAGCAGTCCGACGCTATCGAGCATGGCCCCTCCGCCTTGACATCGACGGCAAAATCCGTAGTTTCGCGCCCAAATTCCCGGCCCGCCAACCCGCCATCGGGCGCCGGCCTCTCCCAAGGATAATTGTCATGGCAAAAGCCAACACGATCAAGATCAAGCTGGTGTCGACGGCGGATACCGGGTTCTACTACGTCACCAAGAAGAACTCGCGCACCATGACCGAGAAGCTGTCGATGACGAAGTATGACCCCGTCGTGCGCAAGCACGTCGAGTTCAAGGAAGCCAAAATCAAGTAATTCGCCCAATTCCATCGGCGATCAGACAGCAAGAGCCCCGTGTCGTTCGACGCGGGGCTCTTGCTTTTTGCCGCCCCGCAGGGCGGTCGGGCGCAGCCGCGCCAGAACGCGGCCGCTCCCGTTACCATGCAATAAGTGGCTGATCCGGCGCGGGTGTCGAAGAGGCCACTCTTTCCGCAGCCGGATCAGCCGCCCTACGGTACCCAGGAGTTGCGGCGGACCTGAGAAAAGCCGTAGGGAGTTGGAGAGCTTGTGACCAGCATTCCCGTGGGTCGCTGCTCTTGAAAAGACTTCATACGGCCCGTTGCATTTTGCGCAACCGGCGCACGTCTTCATAGTGAAGTATTAACCCTACCGGCGAACGGTGGCATTGAGGCGGGACGCAGACGATGCGCCACGACGCCGGTGGATGGGTTTTTCGCGACAGCCTCCGAGACTGTCTGCCGCGGTTCGGTAGAGACTGAAAGGCTGGGTCGGGGCTTTGTTTTGCGCCGGCGGAACCAGACCTGCCCGGCTCAGGCCGCGTCGAAGACCACCCGGTTCCGCCCTTCCCGCTTGGCGCGGTAGAGGGCGATGTCGGCCCGCTTGAGCAGCGCATCGGGCGTGTCGTCGGGCCGCTCGTTGAGGGCCACGCCCACCGAGACGGTCACCGACAGGCCCCGGTTGCGGCCGACGTCGAAAAGCCGCTCCGCCACGGCCATCCGCACGCGCTCGGCAACGCCCTGCGCCTGCCGGTAGTCGGTGTCGGGCATCAGCACCACGAATTCCTCGCCGCCGAACCGGCACGCGAGGTCGACGCCGCGGATGTTGCGCCGCAGGCGCAGCGCGAATTCCCGCAGCACCGCGTCACCGATGTCGTGACCGTGGTTGTCGTTGACGGCCTTGAAGAAGTCCATGTCGATGAGCATCACCGCCATGTCGCGGTCCTGCTCGCGCGCCTTGCTGAGCATGATCGCCAGGTGCCGCTCGAAATAGCGCCGGTTATAGAGGCCGGTGAGCTCGTCGGTCACCGCCAGCGCCAGCGTGTGGTTGACGCTTTCGCGCAGTTCCACGGCATAACGAAAGCGGCGGATCTGCGTTCGGACGCGCGCCGCGAGCTCATTGCGCTCCACCGGCCGCATGATGAAGTCGTTGACCCCGAGGTCGAGGCCCCGAACGATCCGCGGCCGGTCGACTTCCTCGGCCACCAGCAGGATCGGCAGGTTACGGCAATTTTCGAGCGTGCGCATCTGCGAGCAGACGCGCAGCGGGTCGAAGTCGCCCAGCGCCATGCTCACGATGGCCAGCTCGTATTCCTTGGCCATGAGCTGCGGCACAGCCTCCGACGGCCGGGGAAGCACGTCGACTTCGTGTTCCTTGGCGAGGGAGGCGCGCAGCCGTTCGGCGCTGCGGCCGTCGGAATCGACGATCAGTATCTTGCCGCCTTCGGCCGAGATCGCGTCCATCGCGCGCTGCGCGTCCTCGATGGCGATCTGCTGGCTGGTGTGGGCGCGCGCCCGCAGTTCGTCGGTGAGGCTCTTGAGGCGCACCAGGCTCTTGACCCGGGCCATCAGCTGGATGTCGTCGACCGGCTTGGTCAAAAAATCGTCGGCGCCGGCCTCGAGCCCGCGCACCCGGTCCGACGGCTGGTCGAGCGCGGTGATCATCACGACCGGGATGTGGTGCGTCTCGGGGCTCGCCTTGAGGCGCGCACAGACTTCGAACCCATCCATCTCCGGCATCATCACGTCCAGGAGGACGATGTCGACGGGGTTTTCGGCACAGACCCTGAGCGCCTCGCGACCGGAGGAAGCCGTCAGTACCTCGTAATATTCCGCCGTCAGGCGTGCCTCGAGCAGCCGGACATTGGTCGGAATATCGTCAACGATCAGCACGCGCGCCGTCACGGACCGCCGCCCCCAACCACCGGAAATTTGCCCCTGACGCCAACCGCGGTCGGCTAGTTGGCTGGCCCAATGTATCGGGCAATGGTTTCCAAAAAGTGAGGCACGGAAATGGGCTTGGAAATGTAGCCTTCGCATCCGCCCTGCAGGATGCGCTCCTCGTCGCCCTTCATGGCGAAGGCGGTGACGGCGATCACCGGGATCGATTGCAGGTCGTCGTCTTCCTTGAGCCACTTGGTCACGACCAGCCCGGAAACCTCCGGCAGCTGGATGTCCATCAGGATCAGGTCAGGATGGTGGGCGCGCGCGAGATCGAGCGCCTCCATGCCATTGCGGGTCTGGATGATCGAATAGCCGCGCGACACGAGCAAATCGTTGAAGAGCTTCATGTTGAGCTCGTTGTCCTCAACGATCATGACGGTTTTTGCCATGCTGCTCCAGTCTCGGGGCGTCGTGCCCCAAAAGCGCGGGCGTGGTCGCGGGGTCCCATCGCGGCGCTTCGTTTTGCCCCAACCCTCGGGTAACATCAATTGCTTTCGAAACACCCAACGGTGCGCGGCATGACGACATCCGGCAAACGACGGCTCGAGGTCACCGAGCTGGCCGACCTCTGCCTCGGTCACCTGGCCGAGGATCCGAGCCAGCTCGCCGAATTCATGGGCTTTGCCGGATATGATCCGACATCGCTGCGCCGGGCGGTGGGGACGCAGCAGCTCGCGACCGGCCTCATCGACTATTTCGCCGGCAACGAGCCGCTGATGCTCGCGCTGTGCGCCAACCACGACCTCCAGCCGGAGCAGTTCATGCGCGTCTGGCACCGCCTCAATCCCGCTTCCTGAGGGCTGGATGAGCCTCACCGCGCTCTGCCGCGACTGCGGGACGGTTTTGGACGGGTCCGCACATTCCGGAAGGTGCCCCGCCTGCGGCTCGCCGCGGCTGGTCGCACACCCGGAGCTCCTCGACCTCTCGATCGCCCACATCGATTGCGACGCGTTCTACGCCTCGATCGAAAAACGCGACAATCCGAGCCTCCGGGACAAGCCGCTGATCATCGGCGGCGGCGCGCGCGGGGTCGTTTCGACCTGCTGCTACATTGCCCGGCAATATGGCGTCCGTTCGGCCATGCCGATGTTCGAGGCGCGCCGGCTCTGCCCACAGGCCGTGATCATGCCGCCGAACATGCCGAAATATGCCGAGGCCTCGACGAGGGTTCGCGCGCTGATGAACGCCCTGACGCCGCTCGTCGAGCCACTCTCGATCGATGAGGCGTTCCTCGATCTTTCCGGCACGGCCGCGCTCCACCGCGCAACCCCGGCGGAAATCCTGGCCCGGTTTGCCCGTCAGGTCGAAAGGGAACTCGGCATCACCATCTCGATCGGCCTCAGCCACAACAAGTTCCTGGCCAAGATCGCCTCCGACCTCGACAAGCCGCGCGGCTTCGCGGTGATCGGCAAGGCCGAGACAATCGCCTTCCTCGCCCCCCGGCCGATCTCGCTGATCTTCGGCATCGGCCGGGTCATGGAGGCGCGGCTGCGGCGCGACGGCCTCGAGACCATCGGCCAGCTCCAGGCGCTGCCGCCGGAGGAGCTGATCCGGCGCTACGGCGAACTGGGCGCCCGGCTCGCGAGGCTGGCGCGCGGCGAGGACGCCCGCCCCGTCGATGCGGACGGGGAAATGAAGACGATCTCCTCGGAGACGACCTTCGATGCCGACCTCACGAGCTTCGACGACCTTTCGGCCGCCCTGCTCTCGCTGTGCGAAAAGCTGTCGGCCCGCCTCAAGGCCAAGGGCGTGGTCGGCACCACCGTGACGCTGAAACTCAAATCCGCTGAATTTCGCTTGCGCACCCGGGCCCGGCATTTGATGATCCCGACACAGTTGGCCAATATGCTCTACGAGACCGGCGTGCACCTTTTGGCACGCGAGATCGACGGCACCGCTTTCCGGCTCATCGGCATCGGGGTATCGGGGATCGAGCCCGCCCCGCCGGAGGACCCGGTTGATCTGGTCGAGCCGGCCATTACGCGCCGGGCTGCGGCCGAGCGGGCCATGGACCGGGTACGGACCCGGTTTGGCACCGAGGCCGTGGTCCGCGGAAAACTCTACCGGCCCACCGACGGCCACCACGCAAGGACGACCGGCGCAAGCCGGCGGGAAGGCAAGAAATGACGACTGCACTCGAGAGGCTGCGCGAATACGGCTACGAACTGCCGGCCGCCAAGCCGCCCGTTGCGAGCTACGTTCCCGTGGTCAGGAGCGGCAACCTGCTTTACGTCTCGGGGCAGATTTCGACCGGCGAGAACGGCGTCGTCACCGGCAAGCTCGGCGAGACGATGAACGTCGTCCAGGGCGGCAACGCTGCCGAGCTCGCCGCCGTGAACATCCTCGCCCAGATCGTCCACATCGGCGGGGTCGAGCTCGATGCCGTCAAGCGCGTGGTGAAGCTCACCTGCCTTGTGGCCTCGACGCCCGATTTCACCGAGCACCACCTCGTCGCGAATGGCGCCTCGAACCTCCTCGTCAAGGTTTTGGGCGACAAGGGCAAGCACGCGCGCGCGGCTTTCGGCGTCGCCGCCCTGCCGCTCGGCGCAGCCGTCGAGATCGAGGCCATCGTCGAAGTCTGATGGGCAAAGGCATCTTCGCAAAGCCGATCGCCCATCGCGGTCTCCACGATCGCGGCAAGGGCGTGATCGAGAATTCGCGCTCGGCGTTCGAGGCTGCAATCGCTGCTGGCTTCGCGATCGAATGCGACGTGCAGCTGACCCGCGACGGCGTTCCGGTCGTCTTCCACGATGACGACATGCAGCGCCTCCTCGGCATCAGCGGCGACATCCGTGACGCCTCCTCCGACACCGTGCTCCAGGCGCCGCTGCTCGGCAGCGCGGCGGGCGATTGCCCGCAGACATTCGGACAGTTGCTCGACCAGGTGGCCGGCCGGACGCTGCTCCAGGTCGAACTCAAGACGCAGCGGCCCGGCAAGACCAGGCCGCTCGCCGCCATCGCCGTCGACATCGCCTCGCGCTACCAGGGGCCGATCTGCTTCGAATCCTTCGATCCCTGGCTGCTCCGGGCGGCTCGCGAGGCCGGCTTTCGCGGGCAACTCGGCATCATCACCGAGCGCTATACCGGGACCGGGCCGGACTACGACCAGCTGAAGCCGCATGAACGGATCGCGCTGCGCCATTTGCTGCACTGGCCGCTGACGCGCTTCGACTTTCTCTCGGTCGACAAGGAGGCGCTGACGCTGCCCGCGGTGCGGCTGTTTCGGGCATTGGGGAAGCCCGTGACCAGCTGGACGATCCGCTCAGCCGAGGAGGCGGGCGAGGCGCTGCGGCAGGCGGACCAGATCGTCTTTGAAGGATTTTTGCCCCAAAGTGCCTGAGCAATCGCTTCGTGCCACCATCCACGCGACCACGGCGGACATCCCGGCGCGTGTCTGGAACGGGCTGCTGCCTTCGACCAATGGCGTGCCGGATAACCCCTTTCTAGACCACGCTTTCTTCCTCGCCCTCGAGGAATCGGGGTGCGCGACACGCCGCACCGGCTGGCAGCCGCAGCACATCCTGCTCGAGAACGAAAGCGGCGAGCCGGTGGGGCTCATGCCGCTGTTCCTCAAGTCGCACTCGATGGGCGAATACGTGTTCGACCACGGCTGGGCGGATGCCTTCGAGCGCGCCGGCGGGCACTACTATCCAAAGCTCCAGGGCTCGATCCCCTTCACCCCGGTGACCGCGCCGAAGCTCCTCGTCCCGAGCGGCAGCGAGGCGATCAAGCGGGCGCTCCTGACGACCGCGGAGACGCTCTGCGGCCGGCTCGACGCCTCCTCGGTCCATGCCACTTTCGTGCCCGAGGACGAGTCGGCACTCGCGGTAAGCGCCGACTGGCTCGTGCGCTACGACACGCAGTTCCACTGGCACAACCAGGGCTATGCGACCTTCGAAGACTTTCTGGGTTCGATGTCGTCCCGGCACCGCAAGATCGTGAAGCGCGAACGGCGGGACGCGCTGGCCGGCGGCTTGACCGTCAAGGCGCTCAGCGGCAACGACCTCGACGAGGCCGCGTGGGACGCCTTCTTCGAGTTCTATGAGGACACCGGCAGCCGCAAATGGGGCCGCCCCTACCTCAACCGCCAGTTCTTCTCGCTGCTCGGCGAGAGCATGGCCGACCGCGTGGTGCTGATCATCGCCTATGACGGCCGCCGCCCGATCGCCGGCGCGCTCAATCTGCGCGGCACGACGACGCTTTATGGCCGCAACTGGGGCTGCACGCGGCACGTGCCGTTCCTTCACTTCGAGGTCTGCTACTACCAGGCGATCGACTACGCCATTCAGCACGGACTCCAGGTGGTCGAGGCGGGGGCGCAGGGCGAGCACAAGCTGGCGCGCGGCTACGAGCCGACCATCACGCGCTCGATCCACTACATCGACAATCCCGGCTTTCGGCGCGCCATCGCCGATTATCTGATGCGGGAGCGCGCCGCCGTCGCACGCGAGCAGCAGGCGCTCGACCAGTACACGCCCTTCCGCAAGGGCGAGGTTCCCGACTGACGGACGGCATCCACAATGCCATTTTCGCCCCGGCCGGAATGCCGTAGTGAATTGGAAGGGCTTGGAGGAAAGCGATGGCCGTCTACGATCCCGACAACATCTTCGCCAATATCATCAAGGGCGAGGTCCCCAGCCACAAGGTCTATGAGGATGCCGCCGTGCTGGCGATCATGGACGTCTTCCCGCAGTCGCGGGGCCATACGCTCGTCATCCCCAAGGCGCCGTCGCGCAATCTTTTCGACGCCGATCCGGCTACCCTTTCGGCCGTGATGCCCACGGTGCAGAAGCTCGCACGCGCCGTGATGGCCGCCACCGGTGCCGCGGGCCTCAGGCTCGTGCAGTACAACGAGGCCCCGGCCGGGCAGAGCGTCTTTCACCTCCATTTCCACCTGATCCCCGCCTATGGCGACCAGCCGATAGGCCGGCACAATGCCGGCGCCCGCGCCGACGATACCGAACTCGCGGAGCTGGCCAGGGCGATCGCCGCGGAAATCCGCTAGAATCAGGCAAGCGGGGTGCCTGCTCCGACCGCGCCTCCGCGCCACGCGCACCCTTTGCGCATCGGCGCCCCGGTGCTATAGCGGCCGCATTTCCCGGCCGCTCCCGCGCGGCCGTTCGTTCATCCCGCCCGCGGAGCACCCATGCCGAAAATCCAAGTCAAGAATCCCGTCGTCGAGCTCGACGGGGACGAGATGACCCGCATCATCTGGCACCTCATCCGCGACAAGCTGATCCTGCCCTATCTCGACATCAAGCTCGACTATTACGACCTCGGGATCGAGAACCGCGACAGGACCGAGGACCAGGTCACGGTGGACGCCGCCAACGCCATCAAGAAGCATGGCGTCGGGGTCAAGTGCGCAACGATCACCCCCGACGAGGCGCGCGTCGAGGAATTCCACCTCAAGAAGATGTGGAAGTCGCCGAACGGCACCATCCGCAACATCCTCGGCGGCGTGATCTTCCGCGAGCCGATCATCTGCAAGAACGTGCCGCGGCTGGTACCCGGCTGGACGCAGCCGATCATCATCGGCCGTCACGCCTTCGGCGACCAGTATCGCGCGACGGACTTCCGTTTTCCGGGCAAGGGGACGCTGACCATCCGGTTCACCGGCGAGGATGGGCAGGTCATCGAGCACGAGGTGTTCAAGGCCCCCGGCTCGGGCGTTGCCATGGCCATGTACAACCTCGACGACTCGATCCGCGATTTCGCGCACGCCTCGTTCAACTACGCCATCAACCGCAAGGTCCCCTGCTACCTCTCGACCAAGAACACGATCCTCAAGGCCTATGACGGCCGCTTCAAGGACATCTTCCAGGAAATCTACGAGGCGCACTACCGGCAGAAGTTCGAAGAGCTGAAGATCTGGTACGAGCACCGCCTGATCGACGACATGGTCGCGTCGGCCCTCAAGTGGAGCGGTGGCTACGTCTGGGCCTGCAAGAACTACGACGGCGACGTGCAGTCGGATACGGTCGCGCAGGGCTTCGGCTCCCTCGGCCTGATGACGTCGGTGCTGATGACGCCCGACGGTAAGATCGTCGAGGCGGAAGCCGCGCACGGCACCGTCACCCGCCACTATCGCCAGCATCAGCAGGGCAAGGAAACCTCGACCAATTCGACCGCCTCGATCTTTGCCTGGACGCGTGGCCTCGCCCATCGCGCCAAGCTCGACGGCAATCTCGAGCTGGCGAAGTTTGCCGACACGCTCGAGCACGTCACGGTTGAAACGATCGAGGCGGGCGACATGACCAAGGACCTGTCGCTGCTCGTCGGGCCGGACCAGAAGTGGCTCTCGACCCAGGGCTTCCTCGACGCCATCGACGGCCGCCTGAAGCGGAAGATGGCCGCCTGAGCGGCCGACCATCCCGTGGCGCGCCGGCTGCCGATTGCGCCGGCGCGCGCAGCTTCCCGTGACGAGGCGCAGAAACGATATCCGATGCGCAGGCGCCGCTTCCTGCTAGCTCTCCTCGTCGTGCTGGTCGTGGCCGCCGGCGGCATCTATCTCGGCAACGCCTCCTGGCTCGCCCCGGCGCCGACGGGAACGCCAAAGCTCCTCGCGCACCGCGGCGTGCACCAGAACTTCGATCTTGCGGGCGTCACCAACGACACCTGCACCGCAACCCGCATTCGGGAACCGCTCGCGCCCGAGATCGAGAATACCCTGCCTTCGATTGAGGCCGCCTTCGACCTGGGTGCCGACGTGATCGAGCTCGACGTCCATCCGACGACGGACGGACAGTTTGCCGTCTTCCACGACTGGACGCTCGACTGCCGCACCGAGGGCCACGGGGAAACCCGCGCCCACGACATGGCCTACCTCAAGACGCTCGATGTCGGCTTCGGCTACACCGCCGATGGCGGCAGGACCTTTCCACTGCGGGGCAAGGGCGTGGGCATGATGCCCTCGCTGGGCGACGTGATGGCGGCGTTCCCCGATGGACGCTTCCTCATCAACTTCAAATCGAACGAGGCGCGCGAAGGCGACATGCTGGCGACGATGGTCGCGGCAAACCCCGCCTGGCGGGACCGGATTTTCGGCGTTTATGGCGGCGGCCCACCCACCGACGAGGCCATGCGGCAGATGCCGGGATTGCCGGGCTACACCCTTGCGAGCATCAAGGCGTGCCTGCTGCCCTACCTCGCGCTCGGCTGGTCGGGCTACCTGCCGGCGGCCTGCCGGAACACCATCGTCCCGGTGCCGATCAATTTCGCCTCATGGCTCTGGGGCTGGCCGAACCGCTTCCTCGACCGCATGTCGGGCGCGGGCAGCGCCGTCTTGCTCCTCGGGCCCTATTCGCCCGGTGACGCGGGCTCGTCGGGCATCGACACGGCCGCAGAGGCCGCGGCGGTACCGCCGCATTTCGACGGCTATGTCTGGACGAACGAGATCGAAGCCGTGGCTCCCCTGCTCAAACCGGGCCGCGGCGCCGGGGCCCCTCAGGGGTGATTTGCATCAAGACCGCCTCCGCCCGCTGATGCTTCCCTCGTCGGCACAGCCCAGATGGAGGCCCGCGTGAGAAACCTCGCCCGCGGAACTGCAATCCTTTCGTTCCTGCTGCTTGCGACGGCGTGGCCCGCCTACGCCGAAGAGCGCAGCTATGACGTGCCCGCCTTCACGGGAGTAGACGTCTCGTCGGGACTCTCGGCTATCGTCTCGGTCGGCGGCACCCAGTCCGTCTCGGCCGAAGCCCCCAATGGGGCGGCGCTCGATCGCCTTAAGGTGGACGTGAGCGAGGGCACCCTTCACCTCGCCATTGAAGGCAACTTCGTCGGCTGGTTTTTCACCTTCGGGCAGAGCAAGCCGCTCCTCGTCCACGTCACCCTCCCGTCGCTCGAAAATGTCGCCGCGTCCGCCGG
>DASZTU010000167.1:0-8802 GCA_035547975.1 Devosiaceae bacterium
GGTGATGGTGTCGCTCGCGCTCTTTCTCACGGCCTTCATCATGTGGCCGACCCTGCAGCAGAGCTACGACCAGGGCGTCGCGCCGCTCCTCGCGGGCCAAATCCAGGTCAACGAGGCGTTCGACCGAAGCGCCGCCCCGATCCACAAGTTCATGATGGCCAATGTCCGGCAGGACGACCTGAAGCTCTTCTACGATCTCTCGGGCAATCCGGCCCCGGCGACTCCCGAAGCCGTTCCGCTCCAGCTCCTCGTTCCGTCGTTCATGATCTCCGAGCTCCGCCGGGCCTTCGAGATTGGCTTTTTGCTGTTCGTGCCGTTCGTCGTCATCGACATGGTGGTGGCGTCCGTCCTCATGTCGATGGGCATGATGATGCTGCCGCCGGTGGTGATTTCGCTGCCGTTCAAGCTGATCTTCTTCGTGCTGGTCGACGGCTGGCACCTCGTCGCCGGCTCGCTCGTGCGCAGCTTTACGGCGGGCTAGCGCCTACCCGGCAGCAGCCGGCGGGGTTGCGGCCGCCGAGGCGCTTTGCGCCGCGGCACCATTGGCGAGGGCCGGCGCGTCGGGCACCAAGGGCGATTCCCCGCCATAGACCTGCTTGTAGCTCTTGAGGAAGGCGTCGAGCGTATCGAGATCGGCGACCGCGGCGGCGACCGCCGCGAACTGCGGGCTCCCCAGCGGTTGCACCGCCGAAGTCAGAAAATCGAACATCGGCCATTCGGGTCCGCTTGACATCGCGTCGGAGAATTTCGACCTGAGCCGGGACAGCGCCAGGGGATCGTTGGCGAGGGCGAGGGCCACTCCGGCCCGCAGCACATCCATGCGGGCGCTCTTGCCGAGGCCCGGACCGCCGCTCCCGAGATCCCCGGCGTACATCTCCTCGACGGTGCTGGCCACTGCCTCGTAGTTCTTGGCGTTCCAGTTGGCCTCGACCCGCAGTCGGTCGGCGTCGCGACCCTTGACCGGGGTGAGGATATCGAGCGCCAGTTGCGTGCGCTTGGCGTCTATCAGCGCCCGTGCCTCGAGGATGCGGCGTTGCCGGTCGAGGCTCGGCGGCAGGTCGGCGAGCTGGGTCGCCGTCAGCACCTGGAGTGCCGCCTTGGGGTTGCGGTTCGCAATCTCGATGACCGCCAGCTCGACCGCAACCTGCGCCTGGGCGGCGCCCTTGAGCCGGTTGTCGATCTGGTACTTGAGGAGGTCGGCCGCCTGCCCCAGGAGATCCACCTTGACCAGGCGCTGGGCGAGATTCCGGATCATCTGGTCGCCGCGCGAGCCCGGCGGCGTCAGCGCGCTATAGTCGTAGAAGATGCTCAGGGCCTCGACCGGCTGCAGCTTGTCGGCCTTGCCGTTGAGGAAGAGATCCTGGAACTGGTCCTGCGCCAGCTGCCCGAGGTCGTCCATGGCGGGGCTCGACGGAAAAGAGGCGACCGCCTGCTTGGCCGTCTGCAGCCCGAGCCGGTAGTCGCCGTGCCGGAAATAGAGTTCGGCAAGGAGCTTGTCCATGCGCGCCTCGAGCGCATCGCCGCGCCAGAGGAGCGACTCGGCCGCGAGGGTGTTTATCGCCTTGCCGAGGTCGATCCGTTTCGTCTGGTTCAGCACCGAAATGGTCCGGAAGACCGCTTCGGCCCGCGTCGGACGGAAGTCGGCCGCGATCACCTGGCCATAGACGTCGAGCGCCTCGTCGTAGCGCCCCTCCGCCTCGGCGATGCGGCCGGCCAACAGCTGGTAGTCGGTGATCTCCTCGGGCTCGAGGTCGGCGAAGACGATCTCCTTGTGCAGCCTTTCGGCGTCCTGGAGGTCGCCGGTTTCGAGCGCCGACCGCGTGGCCGAGAGGAGGAACCGCGTCCGCAGCCAGGCCGGATAGCCGCCGATGATCGGCGCCGACGCCAGCGCGTCGCGGCGCGCCTCGGCGTACTTTTCGGCGTCGGCCTCGGCCATCGAGCGCCACATGCGGGCGTCGATGCCGTTGGTGAATGCGGGGGCGTTGAGGATCGAGAGCGCATCGGCCGGGCGCGCGGCGAGCACGTCCGCGGCGGCCAGCAGCATCTGCGCCTCGTTGCGCAGCGCATCGGTCTTGAGGCCGGCCTGCAGCACCTCGATGACGCCGATTGCCTCGAGCGCGTAGCGGTTGGCGACATAGAAACGCGCGAGGTCGAGCCGCGCCGCTTCGCGCGCCTGGTTTTCGCTTCTCGCCGCCGCGGCCGAAAGCTCGATGACCCTGGCGTTGAAGGCCACCGGATTGTCCTCCTTGAGGCCCGCGAGGTCGAGGAATCCGGTGCGCGGCGCATTGGCCGCCGCAAGCGTGTTCGTTACGGCCACGGCATCGGCATGGGAGACGGTGAGGCCCGAGGGAGACGCGATGACCGCGAGCTTGCCGTCGAGCCGCACCTCGATATCGTTGTGCGTCGGCCGCACGACCAGCCCCTGCGCCGACCGCAGCGCCTCGAAATCCACATACCCCACATCGTGCGCGAGGCCGCGCGCCGGCGGAAAGGCCGTGACCACATAGAGCTTGTCCCCGACGATCGGGTCGAGGAACTGATGCACCCGCGCGGGCCGGGCCAGATCGGCGGTGACTTCGTCGAGTCCGCGCGGATCGATCCGCCGGTTGAGCCCCAGCGGCTCGGTCGCGGAAAGGAGGGCATCCCCGAGCGACAGCACCCATGACCGGCCCTGCGAGCCGAGCGTCGCGAGGCGGTCGGCCGAGAGATCGAGCCGCACGACCTGCAGATCCCCCGTGGGCACCACCGAAAACCCGGTGGCGAGGGAAGCCAGCGCGCCCGTGAAAGGCGGCTCGTTGATGCCGGTCATCGTGTCGAACAGCAGCCACACCGTATCGCCCCGCCGGAACACCGCGGCGGGCGTGTCCCGGTCGAAGGGGAAGGTGATGCGCACCGTCGAGCCCACAGTCGTCACCTCGGGGGTGATCGGGGGCTGCGGCGCCGCAGAGAGTGCCGCAACCGCGGGCGCCGCCCATTGCGGAACCACCGAGCGGAGCGCCG
This sequence comes from Devosiaceae bacterium, assembly GCA_035547975.1. GTDB lineage: Bacteria > Pseudomonadota > Alphaproteobacteria > Rhizobiales > Devosiaceae > DASZTU01. The sequence continues at coordinate 3,001 of DASZTU010000167.1, forward strand.
GCAACCACCAGCCGTCCATGCCTGAACCCGAAGCCATGGCGCTCCCCAGCGCCTTGGCGGTTGCGGCGGCTGCCGGATCGGGATTGGGCGGCACGAGGCTCGCCGTGTCGATGTCGACGATGAAATCGCGGGGGGAGATCGCGTAGAAGCGGGGCACGACTTTACCGCCCAGCCGGAAGACGACGCGCGAGCCATCGGGCGTCACCGCGTTGTCGACGCCCGCTACCTCCTGCGGAAGGTTAACCTTGAGCAGCGACAGGTCGATCGGCACCGGCCACTCGAAATCGAGATTGCCGCTCTTTTCGGCCAGCGCGAAATCGGCCTTCGTGTCGACGTTCCAGGTGAACTCGACCCGCATGAAGGTGGGATTGCGGCCGACCCGCACCTGGGCGGCCGGGTGGACCGCCTTGACGGCGGCCGCCTTGCGCGCCTGTTCCGCCTTGATTGCCGCCTGCCGGGCGCGCTCGGCGAGCTTGGCGACGACCTCGGGCGGGAGGCCTGGGGGCAAGCCCTGCCAGCTGGTGGGCAGGAGGTCGATGAAGAGCTGTTCACCGCCCTCGATATGGTCGACGGTGAACGGCGTCGTGAGCCCGAAGCGTATTCCCTTGCCGTCGCTGTCCTGCCGCGCGACCGTCACGTACTCGGGAAGAGCCGAGGCAATGTCGGGCAGGCTGAGGTCGACCGGCTGGTCGAACTGCACCGCCAGCACGCCGTTGGTCGACCGGATGTGATAGCGCGGAAGGTCCTGCCGGTTGGGGAAGTCGATGACGATGCGGGCGTAGCCCTGCTCGCTGGTCGCGATGAGCTTGGCCTTGTCGTTGGCCAAGGCGGGGGCGGCAAGCAGCAGGGCGAAAAACAGCACGAGGCAAAGCCCGAGCCGCCCGAGGGCAAAGGCCCCCTTTCCCCACGCCGTTGCGCTTTCTGCCACTGACCTGACCCATTGCCCGTTCTGGGCGGGAAAAGCCTAGCGGCCGGCGCTTAACGTCAGCTTACGGTCGGGGCGGAACGAGGACGCGCCGGGTCACGAATCTCAGTGTCCGACGATCTGCGGCAGCGAACCGGGGGCGGGCGCAGCGGCGCCGGCATTGGCAGCCTCGGCCGGCGGCGATCCGTCCGCGATCCGGATCGTCAGTTCCTGGGCCTTGCCGGGGTTCATTTTGGCGAGGATCGCCGACATTTTTCGGGGGTCCATGGCCTTGGCCACCCGGAACAGCACGGCCATGTCGAGGCCGTCGAAAATACCGGCGGCCTCCTGCGGCTTCATCGTCGAATACATCTGCACGATGCCGGCGATCTCGTCCCCCTGCGCCGCCTGCTTCTGCTGCTGGAGCGCGGAAATCTCCTGCTGCAGGCGCTTGAGCTCGTCGGCCCGGGCCGCCATCTGCTTTTCGGCCGCGGCGATCGTCGCCTCGCGCAGGCCAAGCTGCTGCTCGCGCTGGTCGAGCTCGGCGCGCCGCTGGCTCAGCCGCTGCAACAGCACCTGCTCGCTGAGCGGCGTTCCGCCAACCCCGTCGAGCGGCTCCGGCTGGCCGTTTGCGCCGATCTTCATGGGCACGGCGTCGGGGGGCGCGCACCCGGCCGGCACCTGCATTCCACCCGCGGCACTGCCCGCTTCGCCACCGGTCGTGCCGTGTTCGGCTGCAGACGAACCACCCCCGGCATTCGGCGGGCACGCAGCGCCGCCGGCTGCGGTGCCGCTGTTCGCCCCCTGTCCTGCCCCCGATGCGGCAATCGCGGCTTCAGCCCCGCCGGCGCTATCCGAGGACGGCGGACTGGCCGACGCGGTTTCGCTCGCCCCGGCTGCCGCGCCCGGGGTGCCGCCCGACGGGCCGGCGGCCCCTTCGGCGAGGTCGGGCGCGCCGTGCCCGGCACCCGCTGCGCCATGGGCCGCGGGCGGCGGGGCAAGCGTAGGGGCGGCATCGGTTATGGTGGGGCTGCTGTCCGAAACAGTGGGGCCGCTCGCCGCGGCATCAGCTTCAGCCGCCTGCCCGGGCGGCGGGGCCGCCCCTTCGCTGGCCGCAACCGGCTGCACGCCGGTCAACACATAGCCGCCTTCGGTGACGAGCCCGATGCCCTTGAAGATCAGCAGTGCCACGGTTGCCGCGATGACCACCGGCAGCAGCCGGGGCGGCCGCAGGTTCGGCCGCCTGAGCGCGATCTTTGGCAACAGTGGAAGCGTCACGCCGCCGGACTCCGCACGCGCTCACGCGCCGCGAGCTGCGCCAGCGCCGACTGGAGCTTGGTCGGCCCGGGGGCTACCGCCTCGGGATCGGGCGCCCGCGTCTGCAGGGCAACCTGGGTGATGCGGGCGATCTTTTCCATCACCTCCTGCCCGGCCGACACGTGGTTGGCGAGTTCGATACCGAAGCGCTCGGCCTCCTCGAGCCGCGCCTTGAGCGCGAGCTCCGATTCCATCGCCGTGTTCTTGAGCTCGTTGACCGCGGCATTGGCGAGGTCCGTCGCCTGGACGAGGTCGGTGACCATCTGGCGCAGCGCATCGCGGTCGGCGTGCAGCCGCTTCAGGCGGTTGTTGAGCACGACGCAGTAGCCGATCGTCACGGCGAGCAGCACCGATACCGATCCTTCGACCAGCATTCCGAACGGCAACCCCGACATCATCTTCCTTCCGTTCGCTGATCCAGCGCTTCAAACGCCGCCATGGTGACCTTGGGTGGGTTGAGAGGCCGGGTCACGCGCACCGAAACGTGCTTGCCGATGTGCCCCATGATTCCTTCCGTGAGGTCGACGTCGCCGCAGCGGAGCTTGATCGGGTCTCCCGGCGTCCTGTCGAACAGCACCGTGTCGCCCGGCTTGAGCGCCAGCATGCGCGACAGCGGCAGGTCCATTTCGTGCATGATGGCCGAGAGCTCGACATCGGCGGCGTAGATCTCGGTCGCGAGGTGCCCCTCCCAGATCGGGTCCCGGCCGAACTTTTCGCCCATGTACATCTGGAGCATCTGCTCGCGGATGGGCTCGATGGTGGCGTAGGGCAGCAGGATCTCGATCTTGCCGCCCCGCTCCTCCATCTCGATCCTCAGTTCGATGAGGATCGCGGCATTGGCGGGCCGCGAGATGGTGGCGAAGCGCGGGTTGGTCTCCATGCGCTCGATCCTGAAATGGATCGGCGTCACCGGTTCGAACGCGCGGTGCGTGTCTTCGAGGATGACCTCGATGAGCCGCCGCGCCAGGGTCATCTCGATCGTCGTGTAGGGCCGGCCCTCGACACGCAGCTGCGCCGTGGTCCGCCGGCCGCCGAGCAGCACGTCGATCATCGAGTAGATGAGGCCGGAATCGATCGTCAGCAGCCCGAAATTGTCCCACTCCTCGGCCTTGATGACCGAGAGGATCGCGGGCAGCGGGATGGAATTCAGATAGTCGCCGAACCGCACCGAGGAGATCGAATCCAGCGACACCTCGACATTGTCGGAGGTGAAGTTCCGTAGTGAGGTCGTTGCGAGCCGCACCAGCCGGTCGAAAACGATTTCGAGCATCGGCAGGCGTTCGTAGGAGACGAGCGCCGAGTTGATCAGCGCCTGTACCCCAGTCAGCTCGACAGTGCCGCCCGCATGGGGGTCGAAGCCGAGCAGGCTGTCGATCTCGTCCTGGTTGAGCACGCGGTCGGTGCCGTCGTCATCCGGCTTGGTCTCGCCGGCGAGCATTGCGGCCCACTCTGCCGACATGCCGTCTTCGCCATCGGCCGGGGCCGGCAGGGGCGAGGTTCCGTTGAGGGGCTTTTCGTCCTCGAGGCCCCAGTCGTCGCTGAGTTTGTCGGGTTCGTCGGGAGGTGCCACGGCACGCGCCTATTGCACGAGTATTTCTTTGAAGAGGATGCTGTCGACCTGGGCGGGGGCCACGGCGACGTTGACCCGCCGCAGCAGTTCCTCCTTGAGCCGGTAAATCCCGGCCGAGCCCTGCAGGTCGCTGGGCCGAAGCTCGCGCATGTAGACCTGGAAGGCGTCGATCACCTTGGCGAGGCGCGGCTGGATCTCGTTCATCATCTCCTGGTCCTGCACCTCGAGGGCGATGGTGAGCTTCATGAAGGACTCGCCGTGCCCGTCGGTGTTGAGGTTCACCGTCATCTCCGGGAGATTGAAGATGAAGCTCTGCGGCGCCGCCTCGGCGCCCGCGGCGTGCGGGGCCGCCTTGCCGATGCCGAGGACGAAGTAGAGCGCCCCGCCGATCAGCAGCACCGCGATGAGACCCGCGGCGCCGATGATGATCAGCCGCATCCGGCCGGCGCCCTTCGCAGGCGCTGCGCTGTCGCCGGTTTCAGCCTCCGCGGTCATGTCTCAAAGCCCCCCGGGCCCTGAGATTCCGGCCCGCCCGTCGAGCTAAGGCCGGGTTGGTTAACGTTTCGTTACTTCGGCGCCCGACCCGGCAGAAATTGCCCGGCCGTTTTTGCCCGAGGGTCCTCCCGCGCCCCCGACCGAAACCGAAGGGAAAGCCCAAAGCCCTGACGCAACGTCGTTTTTCGATCTGGCACGGATTCTGCTTCGAGAATGGCGGAACAGGCCGGCGTGGGGACGCCGACGCGTTCCGCAAAGAATGGGGGTTCCGCGCCATGGAAAACGCGCAGCTCGTCAGCCTATCGCGGCAGATTGCCCTGCAGCGGCAGATGGACGTCGTGGCCAACAATATGGCCAACATCAACACGACCGGCTTCAAGGCCGAAGATCTCCTCTTCGAGCCCTATAAGATGCCGGTTGCGGCCGACAACGATTTCGCGACAGACCAGTCCGTGACCTATACCGAGGACTGGGCCACCGTTCACAACATGACCAACGGCCCGCTCGACCAGACCGGCAATCCGTTGGATGTGGCGCTCTCGGGTCCCGGTTTCCTCACCGTCCAGACCGCCAACGGCCCGCGCTACACGCGCGCCGGCTCGCTCGCCATCAATGCGGCGGGAACGCTGGTCGACCTCTCCGGCAATCCGGTGATGTCGACGAGCGGGGAAGTGCATTTCGACGACAGCGATACGGGGATCACCATCCTCAAGGACGGCACCATCACCACCTCGCAGGGCACCAAGGGCAAGCTCGCCATCGCCGAATTCGCCGATCCGCAGCAGATGACCCGCGAAGGCTATAATCTCTGGGTCGGCAGCAATCCGCAGGCCCCCGCCCACACGACCGTCGTCCAGGGGGCGATCGAGCGCTCGAACGTCTCGCCGGTCACCGAGATGGCGCAGATGATCCGCGTGCAGCGCGCCTACGAGCAGATGGCGGACCTGATGTCCCGCCAGGACGACCTCCGCCACTCCGCTGTGCAGCAGCTCGGCCAGGTTGCGGCGTGACCCCGATGCACGCCCCCGCCGCGCCCGCCCCGATCTCGAAAGGCTGAACGATGCAGGCCCTCTTTACCGCTTCGACCGGCATGGCCGCCCAGGAGCAGAACGTCAACGTCATTTCGAACAACATCGCGAACATGCGCACCACTGGCTACAAGCGCCAGCGCGCCGAGTTCCAGGACCTGCTTTACCAGGAGTACCGCCGCGCCGGCGACACGACCTCCGACTCGGGCACGCAGCTGCCAGTGGGCATCGAGGTCGGCTCGGGCGTGCGCATCGCCGCGACGCCGCGCGTGATGAGCCAGGGGTCGGTCGTCGCCAGCGACAAGGACCTCGACATGGCCATCCAGGGCGAGGGCTACTTCATGATTACCCTGCCGACCGGCCAGACCGCCTATACCCGCGACGGCTCGTTCGAGCGCGACGGCACCGGCAAGCTCGTGACCGTCGACGGCTACGAAGTCCAGCCGGGCATCACCATTCCGGACAACGCCTCCAACGTCACGATCAGC
>DASZTU010000168.1:0-18744 GCA_035547975.1 Devosiaceae bacterium
CTGAGCTGCGCCGGCCGCCCCGGCGGGTGGAAGGGATAGCCGAGGCACAGCAGTCCGGCGATGCGGCGCGCCTCGAACAGGGCGTCGGCGACCATGCTCGCGACGCGCCCGCCCATCGACTTGCCCCCGATGATCAGCGGCCCGTCCGTCGGGCCGAGATCGTCGACAGCCCTCACGTATTCCGGCATGACGCTTTCCGCCCTGGGAGGGGGCTTGCGGCCTTCCCCGGCCCGGCGCGCTGCCATGTAGGAGAACTCGAACCGGGCCACCCGGAACTCGGCGGCCGCCAGGGCCTTGGCCGCCGCGGTCATCGACGCCGAATCCATCGGAGCGCCCGCGCCGTGGGCGAGAAGGATCGTGACGCGCGCGTCTTCGGGGCCGTCAAACAGGAAGCTGGTGGCCATCAGCCCGCCGATTTCCGCAACTGCAGGTCGACGAACTGGATTCCGCGCCGCGCGAGGCGCGCCCACTCGGAGCTCTGGTCGAGTTCGAGATAGCGGCTCCACCAGCGCCGCGCCTCGGCCAAGCGCTCGCTCGAATATTCGACGGCCGCGAGGTTGTAGACGGCGTCCGAGTAGGTCGGGTCGATGGAAATCGCCCTTTCCAGATGCTGCCGCGCCGTGTCGAGCTGCCCGCGATCCTTGAGCAGGCCCGCATAGTTGAACCAGGCCTCGACGAAGCCGGGGTCGAGCTTGAGCGCCTGCGCATAGCCGTGCGCCGCCTCATCGATCCGCCCGAGCTCGCGCAGGCAATTTGCGCGGTTGTAGGCCGCGACCGAATCCGAGGGATCGAGCGCGAGGCACCGGCTGTAGAACAGCTCCGCCTCCTCGAAGCGCTTCTCGGCCTCGGCTATTTCCGCCGCCTCGAAAAATTCCTCGACTGCCGCCTCGTCGGGTACCTCGAGCGGTAGCAGATGCTGCCCGTCGAGCTCGGCCAGGGTTTCGCCGTGCCGCGCATAGATTGCGGCATCCTCACCCGCGTGGAGCGAGAGGCGCGTCAGCGAGGTCACGGGGCCGGAGCGGTGCACCGAGCGGGCGATGGCCCCCCAGCCTGCGCCGCCCGCGACGAGCCCCGCGTATTTCCTCGCGAGGATGAGGTCCCGGAAGGAGAACGGCTCGGCGTCCGTCTCGAAGGCGTCGAACAGCGCGAGGAGATCGAAGGTCTCGTCCCGGAGGCCGGACTGGTCGATGATGGCGCGCCGGCTGAGCTCGGCATGCTCCGGCCGCCGGGCGATCCCCAGGAGGCGGAGGAACCCGTTCTCGCTCAGGAGCGTGCCCGTCGCCGCCAGCGCCTCCGTCCGCCGGGCTTCGATTTCGGCATCGGAATGGCGGGCGAGGAGACCGCGGCCGAACACGGCGATCGAGGTCTGGCGGGTGATGCCGCGCCGCAGGCGCCCGCGGTGCCGGGCCACCTCGCGCGCCGCCAGCCGGCGCGGAAAGGCATCGAGCGCCCCGACGAGACCGAGGCTGGTGCCGGCGAGCTGGGTCATGGCCGCAACGCTTCCTCGCCCGGTCCCGGTGCCCTAGGCCTTCTTGCGCGTCCGGGCGGGTTTTGCCGCCGCCGCAACGGTCGCCTTTGCCGCAGCCGAGGCCTTGGCGGTCTTCGACGGCGCCTTGGCCTTGGCCGGCGCCGGCGCTGTGGTCTTGGCTGCCGCCTCCGACTTGCTCTTGCTGGCAGCCGGCGGCTTCGATTGCGAGAGGCTCGCCTTGAGCGCGTCCATGAGGTTGATGACGTTGCCGCGCTCCGGTGGCGCGGCGATCACGGGCTTGTGGCCCTTGAGCTTTTCCTTGATCACCTGCATCAGCGCCGCTTCGTAGCGATCCTCGTATCTTTGCGGATCGAACGTCGTGACCTTCTGCTCGATGAGCTTTTCGGCGAGCTCGAGCATTTCCTTGTCCGGGGCCGTCTCGGGAATGCCGACGAAGTATTCCGCCGCGTCGCGCACCTCGTTCGGGCTCCGCAGGGTGGTCAGGAACATGCCGTTGTCACGCGGCCCAAAGGCGACGACGCGTTCGCGGCTCGAGAGCACGAGGCGCGCGATGGCGAGCTTGTTGGTCTGCCGCATCGCCTCGCGCAGCACGACGAAGGTTTCCTCGGCCATGGCGCCGTCCGGGGCGAGATAATACGGGGCGTCCTTGTAGATCACGTCGACCTCGTCGGGATCGACAAACGCCTCGATGTTCATCGTGTGGTTGGATTCGAGCCGCACCGCCTCGAGGTCGCCCTCCTCGAGGATGACGTACTGCTTGGGCTCGTATTCGTAGCCCTTGACGAGGTCGCTGCGCTCGACGAGCCCGAGCTCGGGATCGACCGGCTTCATGTTGATCCGGTTGTGCGTCGTCTTGTGCAGCTGATTGAAGCGAATGCGCTCGCTCGTGCTCACCGCTGGGTAGAGCCGCACCGGGCAACTCACCAGGCTCAGCTTGATGTAACCCTTCCAGCTGGCTCTCGGCGCCATGTTCTTCTCCTCACGCCGCTCGATTACTTGCGGGGCCGCAATTGTGCCGGCAGATCGCGCGCCGATTGATTAATATCCGCCCAGGGATCCCCGGACATGGTTAACAATCCCGGTAAGGAAGAATAATTCAAATCCTCCGGCGCGTCGATGGATTCGAGGTCGGCCCAGGTGAGGGGTGTGGACGCCGGAAGGTTCGGCTTGACCCTCAGCGAATAGGGCGCGGCGGCGGTAGCGCCCCGCGCGTTGCGGTGGAAATCGATGAAGATGCGCCGCTTGCGGTTGCTCGGCCCCATGGTGGTGGTGAAGGTGTCGGGCGCGGTCGCGGCGAGCGCGGCGGCGATTGTCCCCGTCGCGGCGTGTACTTCCTTCCAGCCCAGTTTGGGCCGGATCGGCACAACCACGTGCACGCCACGGCCGCCGGAGGTCTTGACGAAGGGCACGAGCCCCATCGCCTCGATCTGCCCGCGGATATGGGTTGCAGCCTCGACCACCTCGCGCCAGGCAATGCCCTCGCCGGGGTCGAGGTCGAAGATCACCCGATCGGCCTTTTCGGGCTTGCTGGCGAGCGACCCCCAGGCGTGGAATTCCACCACGCCGAACTGCGCCAGCGCCAGGTAAGCCTTGGCGTCCTCGACGGCGAGATAGGTCTTGTCCTCCTCGTCCGAGGTCTTCATTTCGAACGTTCCGACGGAAGCCGGCATGCCGTTGAAGGCGTGGCGCTGGAAGAAGCAGTCGGCGGGCTTTGCCGTTGGGCAGCGCACCAGTGAAACCGGCCGCCCGAGTATGTGCGGCAGCATGAAATCGCCGACCAAAGCATAGTAGACGGCGATGTCGAGCTTTGTCGGGCCGCCCTTGCCGAACATGCGTCGCGTCGGATTGGTGACCCAGATCTGGGCGAGGTCGGCGTCCGAGATCAGGCGTTTGCGCTCGACGGCGGGGGCCGCGGAGAGCTCCGCCTCGCGCAGCCCCTTGTAGACGGCGTGGCGCAGCAGGCCCTCGGTCGTGATGTTGCCGTAGTGGATGTGCGCCGTCAGCACCGGCCGCACCCAGATGACGTCCTTTGGGGCGCCCTCGAGCGGCTCTCCCTCGCCGGCGAGGCGCTCAAGCCGGGCGAGCAGCATGGCGAGCGCGTCGGCGTCGAAGCCCGTCCCGACCTTGCCGCGGTAGCGCAGGTCCCCGTCCACCCATTCGGCGAGCGCGAGCGCCCCAAGCCCGCCCGCGGCCGCCGATGCGGTGTAGCCGGCGATGACGAAGTCCCCGGACTTGAGCGCCTTGGCCTTGACCCAGGCCGAGGATCGGCCCGGCGCGTAAGAGGAGTTGGCGCGCTTCGAAACGATGCCTTCGAGCCCCATTTCGGCGGCGCGGTCATAGAGCAGCTGCCCCTCGCCGGCCACATGATCGCTCAGTTGCAGGGCCGAGCGGCCTCCGGCATGGCCTTCGAGAAGCCGCGCCAGCAGTTCCTTGCGCTTGAGAAGGGGCACTTCGCTCAGGTCGTAGCCGTCGAGGTAGGGGAGATCGAAGGCGTAGTAGAGCAGCCGGTCGGTCGCGCCCTGCGCGAGGGCATCCTGGAGCGCCCCGAACCTCGCAATGCCGGAACCGTCGATCACGACGACTTCCCCGTCGATGAGCGCCGACTTGCAGGGGAGGGGGGTGAACGCCGCGGCGAGCGAACCGTAGCGCTTCGTCCAGTCGAGTCCGCTGCGCGTGATGAAGGCGACGCTACCCCCCTCGATCCGCGCCATGGTGCGGTAGCCGTCGAACTTGATCTCGTGCACCCAGTCCGTGCCGTGCGGGGGCCGGTCGACCGAATTGGCGAGCATCGGCTCGAGCCTGAGCGGCAAGGGTGCCTTGACCGCTCCCTTGAGCCGGGCCGGCCGCGTCGGCGCGCCGGCAGCCCGGGGAGTGTCCGGCGGCGCGATCAGCTCCTCGATGCGCCGGCCGCTTTTGACGCTTTCCGGTCGCGCGGCGAGAATATCGAGCGATTTGTCGGCGGAAGCGTCCCGCTCCTTGAACAGCAGCCAGTTGTTCTTCTTCTCGCCGGGTTTCGGCTTGAGCCGCACCAGCATCCAGCCGCCCTTGAGCTTTTCGCCCCAGAGCCGGAATTTGAAATCGCCCGAGCGCAGCCCCTCCTCCGCGTCGCCCATCGGCGCCCAGGTGCCGCGATCCCAGACGATCATCGGCCCCCCGCCATATTGCCCTTCCGGAATCACGCCCTCGAAATCGAGATACTCGACCGGGTGATCCTCGGTTTCCGCGGCGTAGCGCTTGTCGTCGGGATTGAGCGAGGGGCCCTTTGGCACCGCCCAGCTCTTGAGCACGCCGTCATGCTCGAGCCGGAGGTCGTAATGGTCGGCCGTCGCCCAGTGTTTGTGCACCACGAACCGGTGCCCACCCGAGGCGTCGTTGCCGAACGGCTCGGGACTGGCGGCGAAATCGCGCTTCTCCCGATACCTGGCGAGTTTTTGTGGCATATTCGGAAGATAACTGCGGACCTCTACCCCAGCAACTGCAACCGCCGCATTGCATGAGGAACGCTTGTCCCGGCGAGGCAGTTGTTGGAAATCTCTTCGCGAAACGCAACGGAGCGCTCCATGATTCGCACTCTCGCCGCCGGCTTCGGGCTCGCGGCTTTGGCCTTGACTGCCGTTCCCGCCATCGCCGGACCGTCGGAGAACACCTTCCTGGCGTCGCTGGCCGGCAACTATATCGGCAAGAGCACCGTCACCGACCAGAACGGCAAGCCCCAACCGGTCACCTGCCGCCTGACGGTTGCCGGCAGCACCGGCCGCGCCACCTATAACGGCCGCTGCTCGATGGCCGGGGCGACCTTCTCGATGACCGGCACCGTGGCCTTTGTGGGCGGCAAGTACGTGGCCGCCATGTCGGGCAGCAACGGCATCTCCGGCAACGCGAACGGCGTTTTCCGGGGCGGGCGCGTGACCTTCTCGAACAGCGGCCACGACACCACGGCCGGTGGAAACCGCGACGTCGTCTCGACGCTGAGCCTCGCCCCGGGCGACATCCGGGTGAATTTCGGCGTCCGCGACAACAAGACGGGCAAGACCATGCGGGGCACGATCCCGTTCCGCCGCTCCTGACCGGCGGCGAAGCACGGACCTTCGCGGTCCTCGGCGCGTCGAGCCTTGTCGGCGCGCCGCTGCTTGACCGACTGCGCAGCGGTGGGGATCGCGTCCTCGCCTATTCCCGCCGGCCGCGCGAGGGACCGGAGTGGCGGCGCCTCGAGGGCGCCGTGCCCGAACCCGCAGATGTGTGCCTCGGCCTCGCCCCGATCTGGACGCTGCCGGCCTGCACCGCCCTGATCGAGGCGAGTGGCGCCCGTCGGCTGGTACAGCTTTCCTCGACCAGCCGCTTCACCAAGGCCGGTTCCCGCAATACTGGCGAGGCCGCAACGGCCCGGCGGCTGGCCGAAGCCGAAGCGGCGCTCGAAGCCTGGGCCACCCGCCAAGGCATCGCCTGGACCATTCTCCGCCCGACGATGATTTATGGCGACGGCCGGGACGCCAATGTTGCCGAAATCGCCCGTTTCATCCGCCGCTTTGGCTTTTTTCCATTGTTCGGACGGGCGGCGGGCCTGCGCCAGCCGGTCGCGGCCGCCGACGTGGCGGGCGCCGTTCTGGCGGCCGCCGGCGCGCCCGCCGCGGAGAACCGTGCCTATGACATCGCCGGTGGCGAAACGCTCAGCTACCGCCGGATGGTCGAACGCATCTTTACCGCCGAGGGCCGGCGGCCGGTCACGCCGACCGTCCCGCTCGCCGCCTTCCGCCTGGCGTCGGCGGCGCTCAGGCTGCTGCCCCGCCATCCCGGCTGGACGGCGGAAATGGCGGAGCGGATGAACCGGGACCTCGTCTTCGACAATGGCGCGGCCGTGCGCGATTTCGGCTATGCGCCCGGTCCGTTCCGGCCGGAGCCGCTGCCGCGGAAACGCTAACCTCCCATTCCGCTTGCACCCCGTCACGGCTGCGCTATGGAGGTCAATGGCGACTTTTCGCCGCGAGTGCCCCAGATGAACGCCCTTTCGCCCGTGCTGACGCTGTCCGGCAAGCCGCTGAGCTTTTCGGCAATGTCACGGATCGGGGCGCATCTCGTGACGCTCGCCGCCGATCCCGCCGCGATGCGCCGGGTCGAGCGGGCGCGCGACGTCGTGGCCGATCGCATCGCCCGCGGCTACGCGGTCTATGGATCGAATACCGGCGTCGGCGCCATGAAAGACGTCGCCTGGACCGATGACGAGCTCGAGGCCTTCAATCTCGGCCTCGTCCGCGCGCATCATTTCGGCACGGGCCAGCCCTTTCCCAGCTCCGTCGTGCGCAACGCGATGGCGATCCGCGTCAACACGGCCCTGACCGGCCGCGTCGGCTGCACGCCCGATCTCGTCAACGCCTATCTGGCGCTGCTCGCCGCCGACGTGGTGCCCGTGGTGCGCCGCACCGGTTCGATCGGTTGCGCCGATATCGGGCTCATGGGGCAGATCGGGGCGGTGCTGACGGGGGTCGGGGAGGCCGTCTACCAGAACCGGCGCCTGCCGGCGGAAAAGGCCCTTGCCGATGCCGGTCTCAAGCCGGCCCGCATGGCGCCGCGCGACAGCCTCGCTTCGATTTCCATCAACGCGGTGGGCTTTGCCGCCGCGGCCGAGGCAACCCGCGCCGCGGCAGGCGCCGCCCGCATGCTGCTCGCGACCGGCCTTACCACCGCCGGGGCACTCGGCGCCTCGCGCGATCCCTGGCGCGCCGTCGCCCATGTGGGCACGGAACGCGAGGCGGAGATCGGCGGGTGGCTCTACCGGAACGCCATGGGCTGGGAATGGCCGAACGCCACCCACGTGCAGGACCCGCTCAGCCTTCGCATGATGGCCCAGGTGTTCGGGACGCTGTTCGATACGCTCATGGTCTGCGGCCGGACCATTCTCGGCGCGACCGGCCGCACCGACGACAACCCCGTCGTCGTCGAGGGCGAAGTGCTCACCTCGGGCGGCTCCCTGCCTCTCGACGTCACCGTCTACCTCGAGACCGCGCAACTCGCCATGGCGCACGCCGCGCGCAACTCCTTCAACCGCTGCGTGCTGCTGGGCAACGGGGCGCGCCGCGACCTGCCGATCAACCTCGTCCCGCCCGGCGCCATCGCCACCGGTTTCGGACCCATCATCAAGCTCGCGGGCGAACTTTTCGCGCGCGTGCTGTCGATGGCGAACCCGGTCTCGGCGACCTCTCTCGTCGTTGCCACCGGCCTCGAGGACGAGGCCGCGTTCCTGCCGCTCGTCGTCGAGCGGTTCGAGCGGCAGGTGAGGGCGCTCCGCCGCCTCGCCGCCCTCGAGGCGTTGCTCTCGGCCCAGGCCATGGACCTCCTCGACGACCAGCCGCGCGGCATTCCGCGGATGATCTACGAGCGGGCGCGCCGCTACGCCGAATTCTATCGGGTTGACCGCCCGCTCTCCTCGGAAGTCGAGGCCATCGAAAACGACCTCGCCTCGGAGGCGACGCTGGGTGAACTGATTTCGCAGGCGCCGCTGCCTGATCTGGACGACTTTTTCGCGCTCGGCCCGGTTCAGTAGAAGCCGAGACACTGGTCTCCGCAACAAAACTCTATAGGGTTGGCGCCCAACTCGGCAGCACGCGCGCATACGCCGGGCAACACCATGGGAGTGCATCATGCGCCTATCGACTCGATTGCTGACGGCCCTGGCGGCGCTCGCCTTCTCCGTCACCGCGGCCCACGCTCAGGTCGTCGTCTCGTCCAAGATCGATACCGAGGGCGGGGTGATCGGCAACATCATCCTGCAGGTCCTCAAGGCCAACAACATCCCGGTCACCGACAAGATTCAGCTCGGCAACACCAAGGTCGTCCGCTCCGCCATCACCGCCGGCCAGATCGATATCTACCCCGAATACACCGGCAACGGCGCCTTCTTCTTCAATGAGGCGGACAAGCCGATCTGGAATGATGCCCAGAAGGGGTATGAGGAGGTCAAGAAGCTCGACTACGACCAGAACAAGATCGTCTGGCTCGACCCCGCGCCCGCCAACAACACCTGGGACATCGCGCTCCGCAAGGAGATCGCCGACGCCAACCACATCGCGACCTGGTCGGATTTCGGCAAATGGGTCTCGGGCGGCGGGCAGGTCAAGCTCGCAGCCTCGGCCGAATTCGTGTCCTCCCCGGCGGCTCTCCCCGCCTTCGAGAAGACCTATGGCTTCACCCTCAAGCCCGACCAGCTGATCACCCTTTCGGGCGGTGACACCGCGGCCTTCATCGCGGCCGCCGCGAACCAGACCTCCGGCGCCAACGCCGCCGTGGTCTATGGCACCGACGGCGGCATCGAGCCCTCGGGCCTCGTGGCACTCGAGGACGACAAGGGCGTGCAGCCGGTCTACAACCCGGCGCCCATCATCCGCGAGCCCGTGCTCAAGCAGTATCCGCAGATCGCCGACCTTCTGAAGCCGGTCTTCGCCAAGCTCGACATGAAGACGCTGCAGACGCTCAACGGGCGCGTGCAGGTGGGCGGCGAGGCGGCATCGGCCGTCGCGACCGACTGGCTCAAGCAGCAGGGCATCCTGAAGTAGGAGGCGCCCGCCCGGCGCGGGTGCCGGGCGGGGCGCACCGCCAAGATCGGGACCTAGGCGCATCGGCGGGCGATCGCACGCGCCGATGCAATCCCGTTGCGAAGGGGATCGGAGTCTCGCTGCTGAAAGCCGGGCACTGACGCGGTCCCTGCCGCGGCGGGTCCCGGCGGCGAGCGAGGGGGTAGGCCACAAGATGACTGAAGCCGCTGTGCTCCCCGCGCGCCGCCTCGCCGTCGACAAGCTCGGTCTCCTCATTGCGCTGCTGGTCGCGGCCGGCTGGCTGCTGCTGCCGTTCGCGACCTTCAAGGCCAATCGCATCGTGCAGGGCCAGTCGCGGATGCTGTTCGCCGCATTGCCGCCGGTCGAGGCGACGCTGCTGGCGCTGATCCTCGCAGCCTCCCTTCCGCTGATCCTTCTGCGGACCCGGAACCTTCTGCGCCTTGCAACGAGCGTCGTGGCGCTCGTTGCGCTCCTCGTGCTCGTGGGGCGCACCGCGCCCTTCCTCACGCCGCCCGGCAACACGCTGGCCCGCGTCTCGGCAGGCGCGGGATTCTGGGTCCTCGTCTTCGCCTATCTGCTGCTTGCCGCCGATGCCCTGACCCGGCTGAGGCTGAAACCCTGGCCGCGCATCGGTCTTCTGGCCCTGGCCGCCGCGGCGCTGGCCGCGCTTTTGCTGAGCGGGGACTGGAACGGCCTCTCCATTCTCAAGGAGTATTTCGTCCGCGCCGATGCGTTCTGGCGCGAGGGCGGCACGCACATCGTCCTCGCCTTCGGTTCGCTCGCGGCGGCGACCGTCGTCGGCGTTCCGCTGGGCGTTTTGTGCTATCGCGTGCCGCGCGTCCGCGCCGTGATCCTCAGCGTCCTCAATGCCGTCCAGACGATCCCCTCGATCGCGCTTTTCGGCCTCCTGATCGCGCCGCTCGCCTGGGTTGCGGCCAATGTTCCCGGCGCGGCAGCCATCGGCGTCTCCGGTATCGGCTTCACGCCCGCCCTCGTCGCCCTCTTCATCTATTCGCTCCTGCCGGTGGTCGCGAACACGGTGGTGGGCCTGCTCGGGGTCCCGGCTGAGGCGAACGACGCGGCGCGGGGCATGGGCATGACCGACGGCCAGCGGCTCCTCCAGATCGAGATGCCGCTCGCCTTTCCGGTCATTCTCACCGGCATCCGGATCGTCCTCGTGCAAAACATCGGCCTTGCGACGGTCGCGGCGCTGATCGGCGGCGGCGGCTTCGGCGTGTTCGTGTTCCAGGGGATCGGGCAGACCGCGCTCGACCTCGTGCTGCTCGGCGCGGTGCCCACGGTGCTGCTGGCCTTTGCTGCAGCCATCATTCTCGACGCGCTGATCGAGATCGTGAGCGTGAGGAGCAGGGCGGCATGATCGAGATCGAAGGCCTCACCAAGGAGTACGACGGAACCGTCGTCGTCGACCACGTCTCGCTCGAGGTGGAGGAGGGCGAGATTGCCGCCGTCGTGGGGACCTCGGGGTCCGGCAAGACGACGTTGCTCCGCATGGTCAACCGCCTCGTCGAGCCGACCTCGGGCGCCGTCCGGATCAACGGCATCGATACCCGCAAGACGCCCCCGCACGAGCTGCGGCGCCACATCGGCTATGCCATCCAGGGCCACGGCCTCTTCCCGCATCGTACAGTCGCGCAGAACATCGCGACCGTGCCGAGCCTCCTCGGCTGGGACCGAACCCGGACCGAGGCGCGCGTCGACGAGCTGCTGCACCTCTTTCAGCTCGACCCCGGCCAGTTTCGCAACCGCATGCCCGCGGAGCTCTCCGGCGGCCAGCAGCAGCGGGTGGGCGTGGCGCGGGCGCTGGCGGCCGGCCCCAACGTCCTGCTGATGGATGAGCCGTTCGGCGCGCTCGATCCCATCATCCGGGCCAAGGCGCAGGAGGATCTCCTCGCCATCCAGAAACAGTTCCGCACGACCATCGTCCTTGTCACCCACGACATGGAGGAGGCGATCCATCTCGGCAACCGCATCGCCGTCATGGATGACGGGCATCTGCTGCAATATGCCCCCCCGCAGGACATCATCGCCCGCCCCGCAACCGAGTTCGTCGCCGAGCTGATCGGCGCCGGCGACCGGCCGTTCCGGCTGCTCTCCCTCTCGACGGTCGGCGACATCTGCCACGGGGGCGAGGCCGAGGGCCCGCCGGTCAAGGCCGGCATGACGCTCCGCGATGCCTATGCCGAGTGCCTCTGGTCTCGCCGCACGGCGCTGCCGGTCGCTGACGATAGGGGCAAGATCATCGGCATGGTCTCCATGGCCGACCTTGAAGAGCGGGCGAGGAGGCCGGCGTGAGCCGCTGGTTGCCCCTCGCGATCCGGCTGCTGGTCCTCGCCCTGCTGGTGGTCTTCCTCGTGACGCCGGAAAGCTTTGCTGGGCTCCTGCTGCCGCTGACGAAGAACAACCAGCCCCCGATCTACACCCAATCGGCCCTGGTCGACCTGGCCGTGAGCCACATCGTCATCGTGGCAATCGCGACGATCGCCTCGACACTCGTGGCGGTGGGCCTTGCGATCCTCGTGACCCGGCCGGCGGGGCGCGAGTTCCTTCCCCTGTCGCGCAGCCTTGCCAATATCGGGCAGACCTTTCCGCCTGTCGCCGTGCTCGCCATTGCCGTGCCGCTGCTCGGCTTCGGCACCGCGCCCACCTTGGTCGCGCTCTTCCTCTACGGGCTCCTGCCGATCTTCGAGAATGCCCTGACGGGCCTCACCACGCTGCCCCCCGACGTCAGCGAGGCGGCGCTCGGGGTCGGCATGACCGGCCCGCAGCGGCTCTGGCTCGTCGAGTTGCCGCTGGCGATGCCGGTGATCCTCGCCGGCATCCGCCTCTCCGTCGTCGTCTCCGTCGCGACCGCCACGATCGGCTCGACCGTTGCCGCCCATACGCTGGGCGAGGTCATCATCGCCGGCCTCCTCAACGACAACACCGCCTGGGTGCTCGAGGGCGGCGTGATCGTCGCGGTGCTCGCCGTGCTGATCTACGATTCGCTTTCGGCGGTGGAACGCCTGCTCACCCGGCGGATGATGGGACGGCGGCCGGGGTAGGCGAGGGGCCTTGGCCCGACGCCGACCCTGCGCCTAGAGTGGGCGAACACAGGTGAACCATGGCCGACTTCGATACCGTCCTCATTGGCACGCTCGTGCGCCCCGATCGCGTGGTGGAGCGCGGCTGGGTCGCAATTGCCGGTGAGAAGATCGTGGCGCTCGGCGAAGGGGCCGCCCCCGCCGCGCGCGACCGCCACGACCTCGGCGATGCGCTGATCCTCCCCGGCGCCATCGACGCGCAGGTTCATTCGCTGAGCCAGAAGGACCAGGAGGATTTCATCTGGTCCACCCGCTCGGCCGCCGCCGGCGGCGTCACGACGATCGTCGACATGCCCTATGACGAGGGCAACGTCGTCACTTCCGCCGAGGCGGTGCAGAAGAAGGTGGCCCACGCCGCCCCGCAGGCCCGCGTGGAGTTCGCGCTCTATGGCACGATCGACCCCGAGGAGGGCGCCGCCCGCATCCCCGAAATGGCCGAGGCAGGCGTCGCCGCCTTCAAGTTTTCGACCTTTGGCACCGATCCGAAGCGCTTTCCGCGCATCCCCCCGATGCTGCTGGCCGAGTGCTTTGCCGCCATTGCGCCGACCGGCTTGACCGCCGGCGTCCACAACGAGGATGACGAGTTCGTCCGCGCCGCGATCGCCCGGGTCAAAGCCGCGGGCATCACCGACTGGCGGGCGCATGGCCTGTCGCGGCCGCCGCTCACCGAACTCCTTGCCACGTCACAGATCTACGAAACGGGCGCCCAGACCGGCTGTCCGGCCCATGTCGTCCACTGCTCGCTCTCGCGCGGCTACGACATCGCCGCCAACTATCGCCGTGACGGATTTGCGGCGACCATCGAGTGCTGCATCCACTACCTCGTGCTCGATGAAGAAAACGACGTCCGGCGCCTCGGCGGCAAGGCCAAGATCAACCCGCCCATCCGCCCCCGCGCCGAAGTGGAAAAGCTCTGGCAGCAGGTCGCCAGGGGCAATGTCACCCTGGTCTCAACCGACCACGTCAGCTGGTCGGAGAACCGCAAGACCGACCCCGACATGCTCAGCAACGCCTCGGGCGTGCCGGGGCTCGAGATCATGGTGCCGCTCTTCGTCAAGGGCGCGCTCGAGCGCAACATTCCGCTCACCTGGGCGGCGCGGCTGATGGCCGAAAACCCGGCGCGGCATTTCCGCCTCGGCCATGTCAAGGGCGCGCTGGAGGTGGGCAAGGACGCCGACATCTGCGTTCTGGTCCAGCGGCCGAGGCGATACGACGCCGCGGCCTCCGGCCACAACGTGGTCGGCTGGTCGCCCTATAACGGCATCGAACTGCCCTGGACGGTCGAGGCGACCTGGCTGCGCGGCAAACTCGCCTTCACCCCGGGGAGCATCATGGCCGCGCCCGGAACGGGCCGGTTCCTGCGGCCGGAGGCAGCGCGGTGAAGCAGCGCGCGCGGCCTACCCCCACCCCATCCCTCCCCGCAAGCGGGAGGGAGGACCCGTTGCACCGCCGTGCCGCATCGTCTCCCTCCCCCTTGCGGGGAGGGGTCAGGGGTGGGGGTACGCCATGAGCCGAAATCTCCTGGTCAATCCCGCCCGCATCGCCGAAGACATTGCCGACCTCGCGGCGATCACCGAGCCGGACCGTCCCTGGACGCGCCGCTCCTTCACGCCGATGTTCCTCGCCGGCCGCGAGTACCTCGAGCGCCGCTTCAGGGCGGCGGGGCTCGAAACGCGGATCGATGCCGCCGGAAATCTCATCGGCCGCCGTGCGGGAACGAAACCCGGGGCCGGAACGATCATGGTCGGCTCGCACTCGGATACCGTGCCGGACGGCGGCCGGTTCGACGGCATCGCGGGAGTCTCGGCGGCGCTCGAGGTCGCGCGGGCCTTGCGCGAGCACGGGATCGCCCTCGAGCACGATCTAGAGGTCGTCGACTTCCTCGCCGAGGAGGTTTCGGCGTTCGGCATCTCCTGCGTAGGCAGCCGGGGCCTCGCCGGCCAGCTCAAGCCGGAGATGCTGGCCCGCGAGGCCGATGGCAAGTCGCTCGCCGAGGGTATTCGCGAGGCAGGCGGGCGGCCCGATTCGCTCGGGGAGCCGCTCAGGGGCGACGTCAAGGCGTTCCTCGAACTCCACATCGAGCAGGGCACGGTGCTCGAGGAGGCGCGCGAGGACATCGGCGTCGTGACCGCCATTGCCGGCATCACCCGCATCGAAATCGTCGTCGAAGGCCGCGCCGACCATGCCGGCACCACCCTGATGCGCAACCGGCGGGATGCGCTCGTTGCGGCGGCGCGCCTGGTGACCGCGATCGACGCAGAGGCGAAAGCCCGGGCGGCGGGGCCGACCCACTTTGCCGCGACCGTCGGCGAGTTCGGGATCGAGCCCAATGCCGCCAACGTCGTGCCGTCCCGGGCGCGGCTGCTCGTCGACGCGCGCGCCGAGGACCGCGCCGTCATGCTGGACTTTCTCGCGTTCCTCGCCCGCCTCGCCGCCGGCGTCGCAAATGAGACCGGCTGCCGCATCGATTCCCCCGTAACCATCTCGGACAATTTGCCCACACCGGGGTATGCCGATGTGCTTGATGTACTCGACGCCGCCTGCGACGCAGTCGGGGCGCGGCACCGCCGCATGGCGTCCGGCGCCGGCCACGACACCGCCTGGATGGCGCGGCTCTCCCGTGCGGCAATGGTTTTCGTGCCATGCCGCGGCGGGCGCAGCCATGCCCCGGACGAGTGGGCGGAGACCGACGACATCGCGCTCGGCGCCGCCGTGCTGCTCGAAGCGGTGAGGCGGCTGGACGAGAAATTGGGGTAAGCGCGCCCCGCGCCCCTCACCCTGTCCCTCTCCCCAAAGGGGCGAGGGGACGATGTGGCGAGGCGGTGGCTCGTTGCTAACCCCTCGCGCTTTTGGGGAGAGGGTGGCGGCGGGCCGGTGAGGGGCCGCCCCACGCTTGAAAGGGAGTAGTCACTTGGGTCGCATACTCACCGAAAAGGACGTCGAACCCGCCGTCAAGGGCGGCTCCGTCTATGCCGCGGGGGGCGGCGGCTGGGCCGACCACGGACGCATGCTCGGCTATGCCGCGGTCTCGATCGGCAGGCCCGAGCTCGTCGACATCGAAGAGCTCAAGCCGAAGGACTGGGTCGCGACCGCCGCTGCCATCGGGGCGCCGGCGTCGACCACCCCGTGGGAAATGCAGGGCCGCGACTACATCAAGGCTGTCGAGCTGCTGGAGGAAGCGCTCGGCGAGCCGCTTTCCGGTCTCATCATCGGCCAGAATGGCAAATCCTCGACGCTCAACGCCTGGCTCCCCTCCGCCGTGCTGGGCACCAGGGTCGTGGATGCCGTGGGGGACATGCGCGCCCACCCCACCGGCGACATGGGCTCGATCGGCATGGCGGGCTCGCCAAAGCAGATGATCCAGACGGCGGTGGGCGGCAACCGCGCCGAAAACCGCTACATCGAACTGGTGGTGAGGGGCGCCACGGCCAAAATCTCACCGATCCTGAGGACGGCGGCTGATCAATCCGGGGGCTTCATCGCGTCCTGCCGCAATCCCTTGCGGGCCAAGTATGTGCGCAACAATGCCGCGCTCGGCGGCATCTCGCTCGCGCTGCAGCTGGGAGAGGCCATCATCGCGGCCGAGAAGAAGGGGGGCTCGGCCGTGATCGACGCCATCGTGAAAACGACCGGCGGCACGATCCTCGCGCAGGGCGCGGTGACCAAAAAGGACCTCGTCTATACCCCGGAAGCCTTCGATATCGGCAAATTCGTCCTCGGCGATGGCGACAAGGCGATCACCATCCACACCATGAACGAATACATGGCGATCGACGACGCGGGGGGAAATCGCCTCGCGACATTCCCCGACATCATCTCGACGCTCGATGCCTCCGGTACGCCGCTTTCCGCCGGCCAGCTGCGGCCGGGCATGTACATCTTCGTGCTGCACGTCCCCAAGAAGATCATCCCGCTCGCTTCGAGCGTGCTCGACGCCGCCGTCTACCCGCCGGTCGAAAAAGCCCTCGGCATCGAGATCGCGAAATATGCGCTCAACGGGGTGAAGCCGCGCAACCGGCACAAGGCCGAAGGCTGGAGCTGACGGGCCGCCTATTCGGGCAGGTCCAGTTCGCGCAGCGCCTGGGCCAGGGGCTCGAAACGATCGGGCGGCATGATGCCCCCCGCCACGAGCCCGCTCACCGTGAAGCCGGGTTGCAGCTCCAGCGGTGGTTGGCCTTCAGCACGTAGCTCAACGCGACACGGATGGGCTGACCCCCCTACCAGCCGCCGGTCACCCGGATCATCTCTCCGGTGATGTGCCTGTTGCGCGCCGAGCAGAGAAAGACCGCGAGATCGGCCACGTCCTGCGGCTTGGTGATCTGCTTCAGGGGCCGCTGGGCGGTAACGCTCTCGAAGACCTCCGCTGGAACCGTCCGCCTCTGATGCTCGGTGTCGGTAAGGCCGGGCATGATGACATTGATCAGCACCTTGTCGGGTCCATAGTCCCAGCACAGACCCCGCACCATCCCGTGGAGCCCCGCTTTGGCGGCCGAATAGGAGGCCGAACCGGGCACGCCATCCTCCGCCAGGTCGGAGGAGATGATGAGAATTCGGCCCCATTTGCGCCGCCGCATCTCGGGAGCCGCGAGCACGGTGGCGAGGTACGGCGCCTCAAGGTTGGCGCGCAGCGCATTCTGCCACTGGTAGAGCCGCGCATCGGGGTTCTTGTCCCTGAACGCCACATCCCAGTCGACCGCGTTGTTGACCAGCACGTCGATGCTGCCCAGTGCCTCTCGCGCCGCTTTCACAGCCTCTTCGACCGAGGCGTGGTCGTTCACGTCCAGCCGGACGGCAACGGATGCGACGCCTTGCCGACGCAGTTTGCCCGCAAGGCGCTGGGCGCCGGTGCGATTGCCGAAATAGGTGAAAGCGACATTGGCACCCTCGGCGGCAAAGGTTTCAACCATTGCCCGACCGATACCGGCGCTGCCGCCGGTGACCAGCACGTTCTTGCCTCTGAGCCCGAAGTCCATCGGCCCCGTCCCCCGGCTTCAGGCCGTCGCCGCCCTGCGACGCCGCCGAATGAAGACCGGGTGGCACAATCGAGTCAAGTCGGGCTGCCGGCGCCGCCGGCAGGGCCTAGGGCCAAGACCGGGATCGGCTTCCACGGCTTTATGCGTAGGTAGAAGCCCTGTATCGTCTCCGCTCGGGGGGACGGGGGCTTGCGTCTGGCGCTGGCGATCGAGGGCGGGTTTCGGGGCGAAGCCGCCGTGGCGGCGCCGGTCGACCCGGCGGTGGCCGCCGTGCTCGTCGGCGCGGTCGGGGCTGAGATTGTTGTCCTGCCCGCCGAGCCGGGTTCAGGGGCCTGCGGCGTGGCGCGGCTTCTCGCGCTCACCCCAGGCGGTGACGGCCGGTTTCTGGCCGAGCTCGCGCCGCAGCGAAAGCTCGGCATCGGCGCCA
Source organism: Devosiaceae bacterium (assembly GCA_035547975.1). Classification (GTDB taxonomy): domain Bacteria; phylum Pseudomonadota; class Alphaproteobacteria; order Rhizobiales; family Devosiaceae; genus DASZTU01. The sequence continues at coordinate 17,538 of DASZTU010000168.1, forward strand.
TCTCGGAGGCCATGCTGCGCGCAAACCCGCCGCTGCAGCTCATTGCCGACGAGAGCTATGCCGCGATGCTGGCGGCTGCCGATGCCGACCTCTTTCCGGCGCAGCCCACCTCGCCGCTGCGGCAGGGCGGCGAGGCGGCGGCCCCGTTCGCGCACCTGGCGCCGGCCGCGCTCGAGACCGCGAGCCTCGTCATCGCAACCCTTCGCCGCGAAACGGGCAATCTCTGCGCGTTGACCGGCGTTCCGCTCCCCGAGGATGCGCTGCCGACGGTCATCCGGCCGGGCGGAACAGCGGCCCTCCATGTCAACAACCTGCTGCTGCTCTCCCCGCCCGCCGAACAGGCGTTTCGCGACGGGCATTTCTCGGTCCGCGACGATTTCTCGGCCATCGTCGATCTGACCCGCATCGACCCGGACCTGCTGGAGCGGATCAACCCGAATGGTCGCCTGCGCGTCCCCGCCAATCCGGCTTTACGCCCGGCCGCGGAAAACCTCGCCTGGCACCGCCGCTTCGTCTTCGGCCTCACCTGATTTTCCTGCTGCCCTGACGCGCCGTCGGGACTATATCGAGCGCCATGCCACAACCCGTCGCCCGCCACCCTAAATTCCCCGTTCCCTATGGCACCCAGCTGCGCGCCAGAGGCTGGCGCCAGGAAGGCATCCTGCGCCTTCTCGAAAACGTGCTCTCGGTGGGCGAGGATCCGGAGAACCTCGTGATCTATGCGGCCCTCGGGAAGGCCGCGCGCAACTGGGCCAGCCACGACAAGATCGTCGAAACGCTCAAGACCATGGACGAGGACCAGACGCTCGTCATCCAGTCCGGCAAGCCCATCGGCCTGTTCAGGACGCATGTCCGGGCGCCGCGCGTCATCATGGCCAACTGCAACATCGTCGGCCAGTGGGCGAAGGCGGAGGTGTTCTACGAGCTGCAGAAGAAGGGCCTGATCGTCTGGGGCGGCCTCACCGCCGGCGCCTGGCAGTACATCGGCAGCCAGGGCGTCATCCAGGGCACGTATGAGATCTTCATGCGCATTGCCGAAAAGCGCTTCGGTGGCGAGCTCGCGGGACGCTTCATCCTCACCGCCGGCCTCGGCGGCATGGGTGGCTCGCAGCCGCTGGCCGGCCGCATGGCCGGGGCGGCGATCCTCGTCGTCGACGTCGATCCCGAGCGGGCGGAAAAGCGCAAGGCCATCGGCTACCTCGACGCC
>DASZTU010000169.1:0-4924 GCA_035547975.1 Devosiaceae bacterium
CGGCGGCCGAGCTCCTGGAGCGTCAGGCCGGCCTGCCGGCGCAGCCGCCTGACGATCGCCGACAGCGGCTCCGGCGCGCCCGGGGCGGACACAGGCGGTGCGGAAGCGGTGGGAGGCATCATCGGCGGTCTCGTTTGCAGCACTGGCCCTGGCAAAATTCAGCTGGCGCGTTCGTCGAGCTGGCGTGGCGCTGATCGGCGCGCCGCGGCGATCTCGTCGAGCAGGGCCCGTCGCACCTTCACCCCGTCGCGAAGCGAGCGGGCGCGCGCCGCATAGCGCCGGTCGGAGGGGAGGCGCAAGTCCTGGCTCGTGATCGCCTCGAACAACATTTCCGCCCGGCTGGCGGACGTGGCCTCCGCGCCGCCCGGAAAGCCGGCGGGATCGAAGGCGATGACGATCTCGCCATGCATCGGGGCGCCGACGGTCCCATTGTCGGCCTTCGCCGATTCCATGCTGGTCAGGTCGCCGATCAGCGCGGCGGCCATCAGTTCGACCATGATGGAGAGGGCGGAGCCCTTGTGTCCGCCAAACGTGTTCATGGCCCCCGAAAGGATCGCGGCCGGGTCGGTCGTGGCGCGGCCCTCGGCATCGACGCCCCAGCCGGGCGGCACCGCGCGGCCCGCCCGGCGATGGAGCTCGATTTCGCCGCGCGCGACGGCGCTCGTCGCAAAGTCGAAGACGAACGGCAGCCGGCCCTCCCGCGGCCAGCCGAAGGCGATGGGGTTGGTGCCGAGCACCGGGCGGCGTCCGCCGGCGGGCGCGACCCAGGCATGGCTGGGAGTCATGGCGAGGGCCACCAAGCCGTCTGCGGCGAGCGGTTCGACTTCCGCCCAGAGCGCGGAAAAATGGAAGCAGTTGCGGATGACCAGCGCCGCGAGGCCGTTTTCTCTCGCGCGCTGCTCGAGCACCGGCCGGCCCGTCGCGAAAGCGAGCGGGGAGAAGCCGAAATGGGCGTCGATGCTGACGATCCCGGGGCGCAATTCCGAAACCGTCGGCCGGGCGTCGAGACCAACGGTCCCGGCATCGATCGTGCGCAGCATGCCCAGCAGCCGGTAAAGGCCGTGCGAGGGACAATCGTCCCGCTCGGCCGCCGCGATGAAGCCGGCGACGGCCGCCGCCTGGTCCCTGGCCATGCCGCGGCTGACGAGGACGTCAGTGGCAAAAGCCGCGATTTCATCGACCGTCATGGTCACGTCGGCGTCGATCGGAAAACTCCTTTGGGTCAGCAGGCACCGGCAAAGCCCCGGCCAGCGTGGTTCTTCCCACTACAACGCTAGGCCTTCCACGTCACAAAGGAAAGTTTCTTGACGATCGGAAAAATGCCGTTGTGCTCGGGTTACCCACGCGTTAAGGTTTTCGTGCTCGCAACCTCGGACCATCGTCGCGGCCGCGAGCGCAGGGAACAGGCGGCGTGGCGGCCAACGCCAGCGCTCATAAACGGGGAACGTTCGAAATGAGGACTTTGCTCAAGGCACTGCTGGTGTCGGCCGCATCCGTCGCGCTCGTGTCGCCGGCGCTGGCCGAAACCGTGCTGCGGCTCGATCAGGCGGCGCCCGGCGAGATTGATCCGGCCAAGGGCACGGACTATTCGGCCACCGTTCTGCAGGTCAATCTCTATGACACCCTCGTCTATCCCAAGCAGGGCGGGGGCGGCGTGCAGCCGCTGCTGGCGAGCAGCTGGACCATCGAGGGGCCGGTCTACACCTTCAAGCTGCGGCCGGATGTAAAATTCCACTCCGGCAATCCGCTGACGGCCGACGACGTCGTCTTCTCCTATAAGCGGCTGATGGCGATGGGGCAGGGCAATGCCAGCCTGTTCCAGGATCGCGTCAAGTCGGTCGAGGCGGTCGATCCCACGACGGTGAAAATCACCCTCAGCGGCCCTTACGCGCCCTTCCTTGCAGCCCTGGTTCGCCTTCAGGTCGTCGACTCCAAGCTGGTGATGGCCAACAAGAAGGACGGCAAGTACGGCGACATGGGCGACTATGGCGAAGCCTATCTGTCGGCCCACGATGCCGGCTCCGGCGCCTACACGGTGACGAGCCAGAACCCGCAGTCCGAAACCGACATGGCGAAGTTCGACGGCTATTTCCTGCCCTTCGCCACCAATGCGCCGGACAAGGTGCGCATGCGCTACAGCGTCGAGGCGTCGACCGTGCGCCAGCTGATGGCCCGCGGCGAGCACGACATCGGCTCGCCCTGGCTGCCCCCCGAGGTCATCAAGTCGCTGGCCGGCGACGGCACGGCGCATCTGGCGCTCGAGCCGGGCGCGACGGGCGAATACATCAAGCTCAACACCGCCCGGCCGCCGCTCGACGACGTGCACTGCCGTCGCGCCCTGATGTACGCGTTCGACTATCAGAACGTCTATCAGCTGCTGCAGGTGGACGAGACGCACTCGCAGGCCATTCCGATGCACGGCGCGCTGCCCTCGGGGCTCATCGGCTACGACGCCAAGGCACCGGTCTTCGCGACCGACCTCGACAAGGCAAAGGCCGAGCTCGGGCAGTGCAAGTACAAGCCCGCCGACTATCCGCTCGATATCGCCTGGATTGCCGAGGTGCCGGCGCGCGAGCGCGTGGCGCTGCTCATGCAGGCGGCTTATACGCAGCTCGGCTTCACGGTGAACGTGACGAAGACGCCATGGGCCCTGGTCACCGAGCAGGTGACGCAGCCCAAGACCGCGCCGCACGCCGTCGAGATCGCCGTCGCGGCCGTCACCCCCGACCCGGACTCGTTGATTTACAACATGTACTCCTCGTCGGTGCCGCCGACCTGGATGTCGGCCGAGCATCTCTCCGACCCGGATGTCGACAAGCTGCTCAACGAGGGCCGGACGGAGACCGACGACGCCAAGCGGGCGGCGATCTATGGCCAGCTCAACGACAAGCTGCGCGATCTGGCGCCCGACGTCTTCGCCTACGAGTTCGTCGGCGTTTACGCCATCCGCAAGGGAGTCGAAGTGCCCGACCTGCAGGACGACAGCAAGCGCTACCCGCTGTCGAGCTTCAGCCTCTTGTTCAAGGACATGTCGATCAACGATCCGGGGAAATAGTCCACCCGGCGTACGGAACAGGCACTCCAAAGTCGGCGCCCTCCCCGGCCGGGGAGGGCGGGAATGCCCCGCGGGCGGCACCTTGACGGCCGGCCCGCTCCCCTTCCTGTCCCGCGGCGGGCGCAGGAGCCGAGGTCTTGCCGAGAGGTAACCCGATTGTCACACCGCGCGGTCCCGGCATGAAGATGCCTCCCCTGCTCAAGGCGCTTGCGAGGCGCCTCGGATCGTCGCTCCTCATCATGTTCGGCGTGTCGATCCTGATTTTCGGCATCGCCCGCGTGATCCCCGGCGATCCGGCGCGCATCGCGCTCGGCCCCAATGCCACGCAGCAGCAGGTCGATGCGCTGAGGCTCGAGCGCCATCTCGATCAGTCGGTTCCGGTGCAGTATTTCTACTGGCTGTCGGATCTGCTGCACGGCAATCTCGGCGTCTCGCTCTACACCCACCGCCCCGTCACCACCGACATCGGGCAGTTCCTGCCGGCGTCGCTCGAGCTCGTGCTCGCGGCCGGCATATTGATGATCGTGCTCGGCATCCCCCTGGGGCTCGTCACGGCGCGCTTTCGCGGCAAGCTGCCGGATCATCTGGGGCGCTTCATCGCGGTGCTCGCCGTCTGCACGCCGGCCTTCGTCTGGGGCGTGATCCTGCAGCTCGTCTTCTCCTATTTCCTGCCGATCTTCCCGATCGAAGGGCGGCTGGGCGATGCGAGCAGTCCGCCCGACCTCCACACCGGCTTCTACACCGTCGACGCGCTGCTCGCCGGCAATGTCCCGGTGCTGGGTGACGCCCTCTTCCACCTTGCGCTGCCGGCCCTGGCGCTCGCCCTCGCCGGTATCGGGCAGACCGCCCGGCTCACCCGTTCCTCCATGATCGAGGCCTACCGTCAGCCGTATGTGGAGATGTCGCGCGCCTATGGGTTTTCCGAGCGGCGGATCGCGACGCGCTGGGCCTTCCGCCCGTCGCTGATCCCGACGCTCACCGTACTGGGGCTCGATTTCGCGGCCCTCCTCGCCAACGCTTTCCTCGTCGAGCGGGTGTTCGTCTGGCCGGGACTCTCGAGCTACGGGGTGGATGTCATCCTGCACAAGGATCTCGATGCCATCGTCGGCACCGTCCTCATCATCGCGGCGATGTTCCTCATCGCCAACCTCGTCGTCGACGTGCTGGTCTCGGTGATCAATCCGCGCATCCGGCTGGCCGAGCGGAGGGCGGCGGCATGAGCGAGATCACCGCCGCTCCGGTGAGCGTTCCGGCCGCGGTCCCCGCCTCCGCCGCCTGGCTGAGCTTTCGGTCCAACCCGCCGGCGCTCTTCGGCCTCGCGCTCGTCGTCATCTGCGTGTTCGTCGCGGTCTTTGCCCCCTGGGTCACGCCCTACCCGGCGCATGTGGGGCCGATTGGGGATTTCAGCGCCATCAACGCGGCGCCCTCCGCCAAGCATTGGCTCGGCACCGACACCATCGGGCGGGACCTGCTCACCCGCATCATCTTCGGCTACCGGCTGTCGCTCGAAATGGCGGTACTCGTCCTCGCCATCTCGATGCCGGTGGGCGTCGTGCTGGGGCTGGTCGCGGGCTACATCGGCGGCTGGGTCGAATATGTCATCATGCGGCTGACCGACGTCTTCCTCGCCATTCCGCCGCTCGTCCTGGCCATGTCCATCATGGGTTTTTTACCGCCCACGCTGGTCAACGCCATGCTCGCCGTCACCGTGATGTGGTGGCCCTGGTACGCGCGGCTCGTCTACAACGTCGCCCGCTCCGAAGCGCGCGAGGGCTACGTGGTCGCGGCCGAGGTGGTCGGGGCCTCGCGCGCGCACATCCTGTTCCGGGAGATCCTGCCCAACTGCGTCCCCGCCATCTTGACCAAGCT
>DASZTU010000170.1:0-9840 GCA_035547975.1 Devosiaceae bacterium
ATGAAGGTCCCGGGAGGAGTGAGGGTCCGGGGGGACCTCACCCGGGACTTGAGCCCCCAGGACCTCGCCCAGGGATTGAGCCTCGTGGACCTCACCGGGGGATTGAGCCCCAAGGACCGGGGATTGAGCCTCGTGGACCTCACCCTGAGCCTGTCGAAGGGCGAGGTCCGATGCCTCGGCACAGCCAACGCGTGACGAAGGGGAAGACGGCAGGATGAACGTCAGCATGAGAGCCTAGTCGGTTGGAATTCCTGCTCTTCCTCATCCGCCGGGTGTTGTGGTCGATCCTCGTGCTGGTCGGCCTCTCAATCGTCATCTTCGTCATCGCCCGGGTGGTGCCGGGCGACCCGGCCCGCATGGCGCTCGGCCCGCGCGCGACGCCGGAAATGGTGGCGGACCTCCAGCACAAGCTCGGCCTCGACCGGCCGATCATCGAGCAATACGGCCTTTTCATCGCCGGCCTCGCGCATGGCGACCTCGGGCGCTCGCTGCTCTCCGAGCGGCAGGTCACCGCCGACATCCGCGACTCGTTCGCCGCGACTTTCGAGCTCGTCCTCGCAACGATCCTCCTCGCCGAAATCTTCGGAGTGCCGCTCGGCGTCCTCGCCTCCCGCTGGAAGGACCGCTGGCCGGACAACCTCGTGCGCGTCATCGCGATCCTGAGCGCCGTGACCCCGACCTTCTTCCTCGCCTTGCTGCTGCAAATCCTTGCCGGCTACGTGCTCCACTGGCTGCCGACGACCGGCCGGCTCTCGCACGACATCGGCTTTACGCCCGACATCACCGGCCTCGCCGTCGTCGATTCGCTGCTCCGCGGCAGGCCGGACGTCACCCTCGATGCGTTGAGGCACCTGCTGCTGCCGGCGACCGCGCTCGGGGCGGCGACGATGGGGCAGATGGCACGCCTCACCCGCACCTCCATGCTCGAGGTGATGAACCAGGACTACATCGAGGCGGCGCGCGCCTTCGGCGTGCCGGAATGGCTGCGCGTCCTCAAATACACGCTCCGGCCCTCGTTCGTGCCGCCCCTCACGATCCTCGGGCTCGAATTCGCCTCCATGATCGGCAACGCCTTCGTCGTCGAGCTCATCTTCTCCTGGCCGGGCATGGCGGCCTACGGCATCCGAACGATCCTGCAGAAGGACCTCAACGCCGTGATGGGCGTCGTCATGGTCTCGGGCGTCTTCTTCGTCGTCGTCAACCTCATCATCGACGTGCTCGTCGGCTTCGTCGACCCGCGCATCCGCATCCGGGGGGCGCGCTGATGGCCGAGTTCGCGGGCGGCACCGACGCGGCGCTCGCCGCCACACCCAAGCGGCTCTCGACCGCCTACCAGAACTGGTACCGCTTCTCGCGCAACCCGACGGCGGTGATCGGGGCGGCGATCGTGATCCTCTGCATCCTCATCGCGATCTTCGCCCCCTACATCACCCCCTACCCCAAGGATGTCGGCGCCGTGGTGAACTTCCGCGCCCGGCACCTGCCGCCTTCGGCGATGCACTGGTTCGGCACCGACGACGTCGGGCGCGACATCCTGACCCGCATCGCCTTCGGCTACCGCGTCTCCCTGCTCCTCGTCGCCGTCGTGCTCGGCACCGCGGTGCCGTTCGGCTCGATCCTCGGCATGCTCGCCGGCTATTTCGGCGGCTGGGTCGAAATCGTCATCATGCGGCTGACCGACATCGCCCTCGCCATCCCCCCGCTGGTCATGGCGCTCGCCGTCGCCGCGGTGCTCAACCCGAGCCTCGTCAATTCGATGCTGGCGGTCGCGATCCTCTGGTGGACGTGGCACACGCGGCTCGTCTACTCGATCACCCGGCAAATCCGGACGCAGGAATTCATCGAGGCGGCGGAAACGCTCGGGGCGAGCAAGTTCCACATCATCTTCCGCGAGATACTGCCCAACTGCGTCTCGGCGATCGCGGTCAAGACATCGCTCGACGCGGGCTTCGTCATCCTCGTCGGCGCCTCGCTCTCCTTCCTCGGGCTCGGCATCCAGCCCCCCACCCCCGACCTCGGGACGATGGTTTCGGGCGGGGCCGGGTTCCTGCCGGACAAGTGGTGGGAGTCGGTGCTGCCCGGCTGCGCCATCCTTTTCGTTGCGCTCGGCTTCAATCTCCTCGGGGATGGGCTCCGCGACCTCTACGACGTGCAGGACGTCAGATGAGCGACGCCCTCCTTTCCGTGCGCAACCTCTCGGTCGATTTCGAGACCTACGGCCAGGTCAACCACGTGCTCAACGGCGCTTCGCTCGACGTGCCGGAGCGGCGGCACATCGCGCTCGTCGGCGAGAGCGGCAGCGGCAAGACGGTGACCATGAAGGCGATCATGGGGCTCCTCCGCCACCCGCCGGCGACGATCACCGGGGGCGAGATCGTCTTCGACGGCCACGACCTGCTCAAGGCGACCGCCGCGGAGCGCGACCGGTTGCGCGGCACGGCGATGTCGATGGTGTTCCAGGACCCCATGACGTCGCTCAACCCGGTCTTCACCATCGCCGACCAGATGGGAACTATCCTCAAATATGCCGACCGGCGCCTCGGGCGCGTTCGCAACAGGCGCGAGCGGCTGGCGCGGGTGCACGAGGTGCTGGCGCAGGTGAGGATGCGCGATCCCGAGCGCATCGCCCGCGCCTACCCGATCATGCTCTCGGGCGGCATGCGGCAGCGCGTGCTCATCGCCATGGCGCTCCTGAGCGAGCCGCGCCTCCTGATTGCCGATGAGCCCGGCACGGCGCTCGACGTCACCACGCAGGCGCAGATCCTCAAGCTCCTCAAGGACCTGGTCGAGGAGCGCGGCCTCGCCCTGTTGATGATCACGCACAATCTCGGGGTGGTGCGGGAAACCTCGTCCTATGTCTACGTGATGCATCACGGCCGGATCGTCGAGGAGGCCGAGACGTCGGCGCTCTTTGCCGCCCCGAAACAGGCCTACACCAAGAACCTCATCGCCAGCGTGCCGCGGCTCACCGGCGGCACCGACTTCCTGGCGCTCGGGCAAAGCGATCCGGAAGCGGAAGCCGAAGCGGAGGCCACGACGTGACCGACCGGCCGCTGCTCGAAATCGCGGGCCTCGCCAAGCACTTCCCGGTGCGCAACAAGTTCGGCCGCCTGAGCGGCGTGGTGAAGGCGGTCGACGGCGTTTCCTTCTCCATCCCGCGCGGCGCGGTCTACGGGCTCGCCGGGGAAAGCGGGTCGGGCAAGTCGACGATCGCGCGGATGATCATGGGGCTCACCCGGCCCACGGCCGGCGAGATCCGGCTCGAGGGCGAGAACATCACCGGGGCGACGGGCACGCGCGCCTATGGCCGCAAGGTGCAGATGGTGTTCCAGAACCCCGGCTCCTCGCTCAATCCGCGCCGCACCGTCGGACAGTCGATCGCGGTGCCGCTCGACGCGCACCGGCTCGCCGGCGGCAACCGCCAGCAGCGCATCAGCGAACTGCTCGACATGGTGCAGCTGCCGCCCGAGTTCGCGAGCCGCTATCCCCACGAGCTTTCCGGCGGCCAGAAGCAGCGCGTGGCGATCGCGCGGGCGCTCGCGGTCGAACCGCGGCTCATCGTTCTCGACGAGCCCACCTCGGCGCTCGACGTCTCGGTCCAAGCGCGCGTCATCGCGCTCCTCATCGAGCTCGGCCGGCAGCTCGACCTCACCTTCCTCTTCATCTCCCACGACCTCAGCCTGATGCGGAATTTCGCGCACGAGGTGGGCGTGCTCTATCTCGGCAAGCTCGTCGAAACCGGGCCGACGGAAAAACTCTTCGCCCATCCCGAGCATCCCTATACGCGGCTGCTGCTCGCCTCCGTGCCGGTGATCTCGGCCGAGGAAGAGGCGATCCGCCCCGCCCTCCCCCTCATCAATGGCGAAGTCGCGACCGCCGCGCAGGTGCTGGCGGGGCTCGCCCAAAACCAACCCTAAGCAAGGACAAGCGCGTGATCAGGATCGGCATCGATGTCGGCGGCACCAATACGGACGCCGTGGTGATGGAAGGGACGCAGGTGATCGCCGGCGTCAAGGCGGCGACCACGCGGGACGTGATGTCGGGGGTCGTCGCGGCGCTCAAGGACGTGCTCGCGGCCTCAAAGCTTCCGCCGAGCGCCATCGACGTGGTGATGATCGGCACGACCCACTTCACCAACGCCGTGGTGCAGCGGCGCGACCTCGCGCCCACCGCCGCGGTGCGGCTTGGCCTCCCCGCCACGGCCTCGCTCCCCCCGATGGTCGATTGGCCCGAGGACCTGCGCGACACGATCGGCAATCACGGCTACCTCGCCCATGGGGGCAACGAGTTCGACGGCCGCATCATCTCGCCGCTCAATGAGGAGGAACTGCTCGGCATCGCCGCCGATACCAAGGCGAAGGGCATTTCGACCATCGCGATCACCTCGGTGTTTTCCCCCGTCTCGGGCGAGTTCGAGAAGCGGGCGGGCGAAATCTTCGCCCGGGCCCTGCCCGAGGCCCACATCACGCTGTCGAGCGAGATCGGCCGCATTGGCCTGCTCGAGCGCGAGAATGCGGCGATCATGAATGCGTGCCTGCGCGATCTCTCGGCCAAGGTGGTCGACGCCTTCGGCAAGGCGATTGCCGAAACGGGCATCAAGGGCCGGTTCTATCTGACGCAGAACGACGGCACGCTGATGGAAGCGGATTTCGCCCGCAAGTTCCCGGTGCTGACCTTCGCCTCGGGTCCGACCAACTCGATGCGCGGCGCGGCGTTCCTCTCGGGCGTGGGCGACGCGATCGTCGTCGACATCGGGGGGACGACAACCGATGTCGGCTCGCTGCAGAAGGGATTTCCGCGCCAGGCGACGGTTGCGGTCGAGGTTGGCGGCGTGCGCACAAATTTCCGCATGCCGGACGTCTTCTCGATCGGCCTCGGTGGCGGCTCGCTGGTCGTCGACGGCCCGGACGGCGTCAAGGTCGGGCCGCTCTCGACCGGCTATCGCATCATCGAGGAAGCGCTGATCTTCGGGGGGAAGACGCTCACCACCACCGACATCGCGGTCGCGGCCGGCCGCGCCGAGCTCGGCGACCGCTCGAAGGTTGCGCACCTTGCGCCCGACCTCGTCGCCCGCACGCAAGAGAAGATCATGTCGATGCTCGAGGATTGCGTCGAGCGCTCGCGCCTCTCGCCCGAGCCCCTGCCGGTCATCGTCGTCGGTGGCGGCTCGATCCTCGTCGACGGGCCGATCGCCGGGCTCGAGGTCATCAAGCCCAATCATTTTGCCGTCGCCAACGCCGTGGGCGCCGCGATCGCGCAGGTTTCGGGCGAGGTCGACCGGGTCTATACGCTCGCCTCGATCAGCCGCGACGCGGCGCTCGATGACGCGAAGGCGCGGGCGACCGAGGCCGCGGTCGCGGCGGGGGCGGCGCGCGACACGATCGAGATCGTCGACGTCGAGGACGTGCCCCTCGCCTACCTCCCCGGCAATGCCACGCGCGTGCGCGTCAAGGCCGTGGGTGAACTGCATGTCTGAGGCCGGCTACATCCTCACCGAAGGCGACCTCAGGGCTCTCGCGATCGGTGCGGCGCTGCTCGGCACCGGCGGCGGCGGCAACCCCTATATCGGCATGCTGCGCACCCGCGAGCTGATGCGCAAGGGCGCCAAGGTGCGCGTCCTGCCGCTCGATGCGCTGCCCGACGACGCCTGGGTCGGCGAGGTCGGGGGTATCGGGGCGCCGGTCGTGGGCGTCGAAAAGATCGAGGAAGGGGCCGAGTGCCTGCGCGCCATGCGCGCCGTCGAGGAGGCGGCGGGCGTGAGCATGTCGGCGCTGATTTCGGGCGAGATCGGGGGTGCCAACGCCATGGAGCCGGTCATCACCGCCGCGCAGTCCGGCCTGCCGGTGCTCGATGGCGACGGCATGGGCCGCGCCTTCCCCGAAGTGCAGATGTCGACCTTCATGATCTATGGCGCGCGGCCGGCGCCCTCGGCAATCGCCGACGAGAAGGGCAATGTCGTCGTCTTCCGCGACGTTCTCGACATGTACTGGCTCGAAACCTTCGCGCGCGGCGTCGCCGTGAACATGGGGGCCGCCGCAGGGTTCGCGATCGCGCCGATGCGGGCCGACTTCATCCGCCGCACGGCCGTGCCGGGGACGGTGACGCAGGCGCTCTCGATCGGGCACGCCGTGCTCGAGGCGCGCGCGCGGCGCCAGAACGTCGTCGAGCGCGTCTGCGCCGCAACCGGCGCAACAGTCTTCTTCGAGGGCAAGGTCGTGGACGTGCGGCGCGAGCTGATCGGCGGCTTTGCGCGCGGCCGGGCGGTGATCGCGGGTCTCAACAGCTGGACCGGGTCGGAGGCGCAGATCGCCATCCAGAACGAGAACCTCGTGCTCTGGATCGATGGGGTCGCCAGGGTGGTCGTCCCCGACCTCATCATGAACCTCGAGCTCGATACGGGCGAGCCGATCACCACCGAAATCCTTCGCTATGGCCAGCGGGTCGCCGTCATCGGCCTCCCCGTGCACGACCTGATGAAGACGCCCGAGGCGCTCGAGGTGGTGGGCCCGAAAGCCTTCGGCTATCCCGATCTCACCTTCACCCCGCTCGTCGCCGGCGGAGAGCGATGATGGCCCGTTCAGCAGAAGGCATCGGCTCGGGCTTCCCTCCCCCTCGCGGGGAGGGTGGCGGCAGCCGGGTGGGGGTGGCCGCAAACCCCGGGTTCGCGGAACGAACCCCCACCCTGCCCTCCCCACAGGGAGGGAGGTCCGCGGCACCGCCGCGTCCTACTTCGTTCGGCCGAGATTTCCCGCGCCCCACTCCAGGAGGAGCATCATGAACATCCTTCGTACCGTCCATGCCGAGGACCTCGAGGACATCGCAACCGGGGGCGCGATCCTCGGCACCGGGGGCGGCGGCGACCCCTATGTCGGAAAGCTCATGGCGCAGCAGGCGATCCTAAAGCACGGGCCGGTCAAACTCGTCGACATCGCCGAACTGCCCGACGACGCGCTGATCGTTCCCGTCTGCATGATGGGGGCGCCCACGGTGATGACCGAAAAGCTGCCGCAGGGCGACGAACTGATGCGCGCCTTCCGCGAGCTCGAGCGGCTGCTCGGCAAGAAGATCGACGCCGTGCTCTGCGGCGAGGCGGGCGGGGTCAATTCGACCACGCCCTTCGTCGTCGCGGCGGCGAGCGGGCTGCCGCTCGTCGACGGCGACGGCATGGGCCGGGCCTACCCCGAGCTCCAGATGGTGACCTTCACCATGCACGGCGTTTCGGCGACCCCGATGGTGTTGTGCGACGACAAGGGCAATTCGCTGGTGCTCGACACGGTCTCCAACGCCTGGACGGAGCGGCTGGCGCGGGCGGCAACCGTCGAAATGGGCGGCTCGGCGCTCCTCGCCTTCTACTCGATGGATGGCGCAACGGCGAAGAAGGCCGTGGTGCGCGGCACGCTGAGCCTTTGCGCCCGGCTCGGGGAGACGCTGCGGCAGGCCAAGGCGGCGCACGGCGAGCCGGTCGAGGCGGTCAAGCAGCTGCTCGGCGCCAACGAAATCTTCCACGGGCGGGTGCGCGACATCGAGCGGCGGACGGTCGGCGGGTTTGCCCGCGGGACGGCGCAGTTCGAGGGCGTCGAGGAATGGAAGGGACACACTTTCAGGCTCGAGTTCCAGAACGAGTTTCTGATGGCCGAACGGGACGGCGCGATCCTCGTCACCACGCCCGACCTCATCACCGTGCTCGATGCCGAGAGCGGCAACCCGGTGACCGCCGACTCGCTGCGCTATGGGCTCCGGCTCAAGGCGCTGGCGTTTCCGAGCAACCCGCAATGGCGGACGCCGGAAGGCATTGCGCTCGTGGGCCCGCGCTATTTCGGCTACGACACCGACTACACCCCGTTCGCCGGCGCCTAGGCACGGGCGCCCCTGGCGGGACGGTGCCACCAAGGTCGGACCGGGGCGGCCCGGCTTTTCCCCAGGCGCCGTCCTGCCTCTCGCCCTTGTGTGCGCCCGGCCCTCTTGCAATGGGCGCCCAAGGTGCTAGCCCTCTGGGCACCAGGGAATTTCTTAAATGCGTCTCAGAAGCGTCATCGGGGCGGCCTTGGGCGCCCTTCTTACCCTTTCTCCCGCCTTGGCCGGCGATTTTGCCTTCGTTGCCCCCCAGCCCACGGGCGAGGTGCTGTCGCCGACCCCTATCGGCGACACCATGCGGTCGCTCGGCATCAGCGAATTGCGGCTCGGGCCGGCGCTCACCAATCTCGAGCTCGACCCAAAAGTGCATCTCGTCAACGGCTTTCATCCGCTGCCGGACCCTTCGAGCCTCGGCAAGGGCCGGCTCGAGGGCGCCGCGTTCGAGGTGCTGTTCCGCACGCCCGAGATCGGGGCCCTCGCCTGGCTCGGCTCGCCCCGCCCCTCGATCGGCGGGGTGCTCAACCTCGGCGGTCACGAGAGTTTCGTGCACGCGGGGCTCGACTGGCACGTGCCGCTCGGCGCAACCCCGTTCTACCTCGAGGGCGGGCTCGGCGTCGGGACGCACAACGGCTATCTGGACAATGCGCCGCCCGGCTTCCACGACCTCGGCTGCCGGGTGCTGCTGCACTTCAAGTATGCGGCCGGCTGGAACCTCAACGACCACACCACCGTGACGCTGCAATGGCAGCACATGTCGAACATGGTTTTTGGCTGTGGCGCCAACCAGGGGCTCAACGATCTCGGGCTCGAGGTCGGCTGGAAGTTTTAGCCGCTCCGCGGGAGAAGGGCGCGGGAATCCCCGGCTTCTCTCTCATGATGACTGGCGGTTTCATCACTGGCGGTTTCGCAGCCGCCGTCCTCCCCGAGCTTGACCCGGGGATCCGGCCGGGCTCGCCCCGATGCACGGGGTTGGGGTTCTCTCGATGGCCGAGGCCATGACGGCGAGGCGCGCCCGCATCTGCCGCGACGAGGTAGCGTGAAGAGCGTTTTCCGCACGGCGCGGGGTGAGGGGCGCAACGCCGCCTCGCCCGGCTGTCATCCGGCCGCCCGGCGAGGCCGTGCAAGGAAAAGGGCCGCGACGCGTCGCGGCCCTTTCGCCCTATTGGTCGGAGTAGCGTGATTCGAACACGCGACCCCCTGCTCCCGAAGCAGGTGCGCTACCAGGCTGCGCTATACTCCGTCACGCCTGATGGTCCCGATCGCGCCGGGCGGATCGGAATGCGGCGCTTTATAGCCGCCACCTCCCCCCCGTTCAAGCCATGATATGCGGCGCCGAACAGCCGCCACCTCCCGCCGGTCAAGGCGCAGTGTGAGGGGGCGGACAGCCGCCACCTCCCCCCATTCACAGCATGGCACGAGGCGGCGGGACAGCCGCCACCTCTCCCCCATCCACGGCATAGTGCGAGGCGCGGCACAGCCGCCACCTCCCCCCCGTTCACGGCATGGCGCGAGGCGGCGGACAGCCGCCACCTCGCCTCATGCAAGGCATGGCACGAGGCGGCGGACAGCCGCGACCTCTCCCCCATCTAAGGCATGGCCTGAGGCGGCGAGCTTTGTTGCGCACTACCGGCAAAGCGTGTACGAACCCCGCCCGTTGGGGCGTCGCCAAGTGGTAAGGCAGCGGTTTTTGGTACCGCCATTCCTAGGTTCGAATCCTAGCGCCCCAGCCAGATTCCGGCTTATCCAGCCCCAAACGGCCGCCCCCTGGATGAGGGTTTCCGACAGTGTCGACCGCTTGCCGCAAGGTCCGGTGGGCCCGAGCCGCTTACGTTCGAGCCAACCCTCCTGACCGCCCCAGATCGGCACCGCCAGCGAAGTGAAAAACGCCTGCGCGGGAAAGCGGCGGCGGCTTGCTTGACAAGCCGCGGCCCAGCGGTCTAGCGTTCACATATTGGTACGGACGTTCCATATACGGAACACTGCAAA
>DASZTU010000171.1:0-13079 GCA_035547975.1 Devosiaceae bacterium
CGGCGGCGCGGCGGTAAGGGCTGACGCTCCCTTGTTGCCGCCTCCGAAAGGGGACGCGAGGCTCTGCCTCGCGTCCTTCTCCTGACCCCTTGAGCAACCCCCGGATGCCCGGGACGGCTCGCTTCTTCCCATCCAATGAAGTCGGCTTACGGCAAAGTTGCCAGCCTTGGCCCCGCAGTAGACGCGGGCCGGACCAGCGCGCCGGGTGCGTAGAAGTGCGGCTGGGATACGCAATTTCACCTAACATCTAAATCTAAATCGTACTATCTCGACTATCTGAAAATCGTCGCAACGCGGGTTTATCGTCGATAACTTCACGGAATTAAATCCTTCTCCTCGGACGCAGCCGCAGGCGACGGTTGGTGTTTCCAGGATGCCATCCAAAGATCGGCATCAATTTCGAAGGGGCCCCACAGGGTCCAAAACGAGGAAGAGGTCCAAAAATGCACAAACTGGGTATTGTGGCCGGCCTGCTCGTCGCGACGGCGCTCGTGGCGCCGCCGGCGTCTGCCGCCGGCCTGCTGAGCGGCGTGACAAACACCCTGAGCGGCGCGACCAGTGGTCTCACCGGCGGCACCTCGGGTTCCACCACGACCAGCACGAACACGAGTGTCGGGGTGCCGGGCGTCGCAACGGTCAGCCTCAACAACGCCCCGAGCGGGACGACGGGCAGTGCCACGGCGCTCGGCGGCGGGGGCAGCACCATCAATGTCGGGCTTTCGAGCGTGCTCGGGGGCAACAGCAACCTCGGCGTGACCCTGCCCGGAACCGGCAATTCGGGTGTGGACGGCACGGTCAACGGCCTTGCCGGGACGGTGAACGGCATCACCGGCAATGGCGGGACGGTCGGGACGCTGCTCAGCGACACCGGCCTCTCGGGGCCGAGCGGCGGGCTCGGCGGCGCCCTCGGGGGCGATGGGGGGCTCCTTGGCGGCGACGGTAGCGGCGGCGGCCTCGGCGGCGGTGGTGGGCTCGGCGGTGGCGGCCTCGGCGGCGGGGCCGGGAACGGCCTCGGCGGCAACATCTTCCTCAGCGGTGGCGGCAATCTCGCCTCGATCGCGGGGGGCCTGCCGCCCGGCTGCTCCCAGGATGTCCGCGGGTTGCAGCAGTTCCTGCGCGCCCGCTACGACCGGCGTGCGCTGAACAGCTGGTCGCATGCGGCCAATGTTCAGGTGGTGCCGGTCAAGGTCTGCGCGCAACTGCGCCGCCAGCTCAACCAGGCGACCGCCTCGAGCCCGAATATCGGCATGGTGCGCGGTATGGCGGCGGCCGATCCGCTGATCAGCACCTCGCTCAGCCGCTCGCGGCACAGTGCCAATGACGTGCTGGGGATCGGCCAGCAGAACGGCATGCTGACCGTTTACGTCTACTGACACCCCGACCAGCCAGGGGAGTCGGTGAGGGGCGCGGGCAGGCCGCCAGGCTCGTGCCCCTTCTTCATGCCCGCGCGGTCTGCCGGTCGAGCCGATCGGCGAGCCAGTCGTGCCCGGCGGCGCGGGCGTGGTCTGCCGCGGATTTGCCGGCGCCATCGCGGCGGGCCGGATCGGCGCCGAAAAGCAGCAGCAGCCCCGCGAGCAGCGCATCGCCGTGCATGCCGGCCGTGTGGAGGGCGACAAAGCCCTGCTGCTGGGCGAGGTCGGGGTCGGCGCCGGCACGCAGCAGGCGTTCGACGGCGCCGATGGCGCGCACCGCGGCGGCGGCGTGGAGCGCCGCGACCTGCTGGCCGTTCGTCGCCCGCGCGTTCACGTCGCGGGTCAGCGGCAGCAGCTGGTCAAAAATCTCCTTGCGGCTGAAGAAGGCGGCGAGGCTGAGGGGCGTAAATCCATCGGGCGAGCGGGTATTGGGATCCCACCCGCTGGCGAGGGCCTCGGTCACCCGATCGGCTTCGCCGAGGATGATCGCCTCATAGGGATCGATCTCGGGGAGGGCGGCGCGGATCAGCGCCACCGCCTCGGTGTTGCCGTTATAGGCGGCGCAGGCGAGGAGCGAGGCGCCTTCCCCATTGCGCGCCCGTGCGGCCGCGGGATCGGCGGCGAGGGCCTGTTTCAGGGCGTCGTCGCTGCGCGCGGTGACAAGGTCGAAGAGGCTCATCGTTTCCTCCGGATCGTCCGCATGCGCCCACGCTTCGAGGGCGGGCATATGCTTAGCCGGATTCGGACGGCGAGACGAGAACCGGCTTATTCCGCGGCGAGCGGCCGGGCGCCCTCCGGCAGCGGCAGCTCGTCCGCCGGCGCCGCCTCTTCGGGCACGTCCTGGTCGGGGGCATCGGCCAGCTCCTGGGCGAGCCGCGCCGATTCCGTCGCGCGCGGTTTCGAGAACCGGGCGAGGAGCAGGTAGGCGACCGGCGTCAGGAACAGCGTCGCGACGGCTGCGAGCGTCAGGCCGCCGACCATCACGAGGCCGAGCGCGCGGCGTGCCTCCGCGCCGGCGCCGTGCGCCAGAACGAGCGGGGCGCCGCCGAGGACGGTTGCGATCATGGTCATGATGACGGGCCGGAGGCGGATGTTGGCCGCCTCCTCGATCGCCTGCCGGACGGTGCGGCCACGGTCCCGCAGCTGATTGGCGAACTCGACGATGAGGATGCCGTTCTTGGCCATGATGCCGACCACGAGGATGAGGCCGATCTGGCTGTAGACGTTGAGGGTGCCGCCGGTCAGCCGCAGGGCGAAGATGGCGCAGGCGAGGCCGAAGGGCACGGTGGTCATCACGATGATGGCCGAGATGATCGATTCGAACTGCGCCGAGAGCACCAGCAGCACGACGATCAGGGCGAAGCCGAAGGTGATGGCGAGGCCGTTGTTGTTGACGCCGATGGTCTGCGCCTCGGCCAGCGGGATGACCGCCTGGTTGCTGGGGAGCACCGGGCGGGCCATGGCCAGCACCATGTCGTAGGCATCGCCGAGCGCGAGGTCGGGCGTCAGCGAGGCCGTGACGGAGACGGCGCGGCGCTGCTGCTCGCGTTCGAGCGAGGGGGCGATCGGGCCTTCGGTCAGGCTCGCGATCGAGGAGATCGGGACGTAGCGGTTGTCCTGGGTCTTGACGTAGATGTTCTCGAGGTCCGAGGGGTCGTTGACCGGATTGGTGGTCGAGACCAGCACCACGGGATAGGTGGTGTCATTGGCAAACACCGAGCCCACCTGGTCGCCGTCGATCATGGCCTGCAGCGTCGGGCCGAGGCCGTTGACGTCGATGCCGAGCGCGGCCGCCTTGTCGCGGTCGACGCTCAGCGTCAGCTGGGGCGTGGTCGTGTCGTAGTTGAGGACGACGCGGCCGAAGCGCGGGTCCTGCTGCATCTGGTCGACGATCTTTTGCGCCGACGCGGCGAGCGCGGTGTAGTCGTCGCCGATGATGGCGAACTGCAGGCCGTTGCCGCCGCCGCGAATGCCGAGGCTGTTGCCGGCAAAGGTGGTGACGCGCAGTCCGGGCACCTGCTGCAGCAGCTGGTTGACCTGCGTCGTGATCTCCGCCTGCGTGCGCTTGCGGTCCGCCCAGTCGGCGAGCCGCAGGGACATGAAGCCGCGGGTCGAATCGCTGCCGAAGCCGGCGACCGAGAAGGTCGAGACGACCTCGCCGCTGTCGCGGAGCGGCTTGATCAGGTCCTCGATCCGCTGCATCTGCGTCTGCGTGTAGTCGAGGCTCACGGTCGGGGGTGCGGTCACGATCATGCGGATCGCGGCGCGGTCCTCGGGCGGGGTCAGCTCCTGGTGGAGGGTTCCGAACACGGCGTAGGCCCCGCCCGCGACGAGGAGGGCGATGATGATCACCACCATGGGTCCGGCGAGGGCGGCGTGGAGCAGCCGCCGGTAGATCGCGGCGAGGCCGGCCCCGAGGAGGTGCAGGGGATCGCGCCGCGGCTTGTGGCCCATTTCGTGCCCCGCCTTGAGCAGGCGCGAGGAGAGCATCGGCCCCATCGAGAGCGCAACGATCGCCGAAAGGCCGACGGCGATGGCGAGCGTGAAGCCGAACTCGCGGAACAGCCGTCCGGTCTGGCCGGGAAGGAAGGACAGCGGCACGAAGACCGCGATCAGCGTTGCGGTCGTCGCGACGACGGCGAAGAAGACTTCCTTTGTGCCCAGCACGGCGGCCGCGCGGGGCCCGAGGCCCATGCCTCGTCGTCGCGTGATGTTTTCGAGGACGACGATCGAGTCATCGACGACGAGCCCGGTGGCGAGCACGATCGCGAGCAGGGTCAGGATGTTGAGCGAAAATCCTGCGAGATAGATTCCGGCGACGGTGCCGATCAGGGCAATCGGCATCGAGATCGCGGGAATGAGGGTCGCGCGCCAGTCGAGGAGGAAGATGAAGATGATCGCCGTCACCGCGAGAACGGAGATGAGGAGCGACCGCTCGACTTCCTCGACGGCGCCCGAAATGAAGATCGAATCGTCGGTCGAGATGCTGATGTCGACGCCGGGGGGCAGGACCTTCTTCAACTCCTCGACCGCCGCGTGAACGTCGCGGGAGATGTTGATGGTGTTGGAATCGGCGGCGCGGATGATGCCGATGCCGATGCCGGCGCGGCCATCCGAGCGCAGGCCGCTCGCGGCGTTCTGGGCGTCGAAGACGACGCGGGCGACGTCGCCGATCTTCGTCTTGCCCTTGATGGTGATGGCTTCGAACTGGGCGGGGGAGTCGACGGTCGCAACGGCCCGGATGGCGATGTTCTGGTTGGTGCCGTTGAGGGTGCCGGAGGGGGCGTCGAACGCCACCGAGTTGAGGGCGGAAACGAGGTCCGCGACGGTGAGGCCGGACGCGGCGAGCTTGGCGGCGTCGATGTCGATGAGGAAGGCCTTCGCCTGCTCGCCATAGATCTGCACGTCGGCGACGCCGGGAACGGCGGCGAGGCGCTCGGAGATGGTGTTGTCGACGAGGGTGGTCAGGTCGTCCCGCTTGACCGTGCTCGACGTCACCGCGATCTGCATGATCGGCTGCGCGTTGGGGTCGGCCTTGACGACGACCGGGGCGTCGACGGTATCGGGCAGCTTGTTGGTGACGCGCGCCAGGGCATCGCGGACGTCCGAGGTCGCGGCATCGAGGTTGGTGCCGTCGGTAAAGCCGATCGAGATGCGGCTGCGGCCCTGCGAGGAGGTCGAGGAAATCGAGTTCACGCCCTGGACGCGGGCGATGGCGCCCTCGATGGTCGCCGTGATCTCGTTGTCGACGGTCTGCGCCGTGGCGCCGGTATAGGTGGTGTTCACCGAAAGCACGGGCTGGTCGACATTGGGCAGCTCGCGCACCTCGACGCCAAGGAACGCGGCGATGCCGCCGACGATGATCAGCGCGTTGAGCACCATCGCCAGCACCGGCCGCCGGACGAACAGCGATGCGATGGTGCCACCCTGTTCGTTCTGCTTTTCGATCGACATCGGCGTTCCCCGCTCAGCCGGCCGTGCCGGTGGCGGCGCGGGGCGGTGACGGCGATGGGGCGGCGCCGGGCTTGCCCGGTGCCGTGCCCGATGCCGCATCGGGGCTGCTGCTGGCGAAGAGCTGGCGGACGGTCGCGCCCTCGGCGAGCTGCAGCACGCCCTGCGTCACGACCTCCTCGCCGGGCTTGAGGTCGCCCTTGACGAGAACCCCGTCGGTGTTGCGCTGGATGATCGCGACCTTGTCGCGCTTGACCTTGCTGTCGGGCGTCAGCACCCAGACATAGGAGCCGTCCGAGGACCACTGGATGGCGAGGGGGTCGACGGCGGGGTAGGTGTCCCCGGGGAAGGCCATCGACACCTCGAACGACATGCCCGCCTTGATGGTGCCGCTCACATTGGGGATTTTCGCCTGCACCTGGAGCGTGCGGCTCGCCGGATCGACGCGGCTGTCGACGGCGCTGACGGTGCCGTCGAAGGCGCGGCCGGGCAGGGCGATCGCCTGGGCGGAGACCGGCATGCCGGTCTTGATCAGGGGCGCATAGCGCTCTGGCACCCAGTAGTTGACGAGGATACTCGAGGTATCGTCGACGGTCGTGACGACGGTCTGGCTCGAAACCGCGTTGCCGGCAGTCACCTGAAACAAGCCCACGGTGCCGTCGATCGGGGTCGTGATCGAGCGCTTGTCGAGGGCGAGCCGGGCGTTGCGAAGCTCGAGGTTGGCGGTGTCGGCGGCAAGCTGTGCGGCGCTCAGCTGGACGGGCGTCGCGTTGTTCGATTTCGCCAGGGTCTGGGTGCGGGCGAGCGCGTCGGCGGCACTCTTGGCCGAGAGCTGCGCCTTGTCGAAGGCGATCTGCTCGGCATCGGAATCGAGCTGGGCGATGATGTCGCCGGCCTTCACCCGGTCGCCGGGCCGGACGTTCACCTTGACCAGCGTTCCGGTCGCCTGCGAGGTGACGCTCACCGACTGGACCGCCGTGCCCTGGCCGATCGCCGTCAGGCGGTCGTTGATGGTCGAGGTCGTGACCGCGGCGGTGATCACGGTCGGCGTCGGGCGGGCAAAACCACCGCCGCGCCCGCCGCCGCCCCGTCCGCCCGCGGCCGAGGTTTGCTCGCCGCCCGAGGCGGCTCCCGGCCGGGCGGGGGCGCCGCCCGGCTTGCCCGCGGCCTGCGGCGCGTTGCTTTCCGTCGTGGCGTAGGAGGTGGGAAACGGCACATCGATGCCCAGCCGGCGCACCATCTGGTCGGCGCCGGGCACGAAATAGACGTAACCAGCGGCCGCGATGATGAGCACGACCAGGGAAACCAAAATCTGCCTAAACAAGCTGGGGTTCCTTGTCCCAGAAATCACCAAAGGGGGCGCCGCCACCGTCAACGCCCCGTATCACATCCCGCCACAATGCTGTTGCGAAGACGGTAGGCATTGCGTCAATCGGGCGCACGTTAAATTACAGTAAGCCTTTCCGGGGTCTCGCAACAGGGCGATGGCATGCTAGCGTGCCCGCCCGGAGGAAGATCGATGCCCGCAACAACGCAGGCGCCACCCGCGATCGGTGGCGGCACGAAGAAGGTTCTCTACACCCTCGCGACGCTCCGGCAGATCGGCGTCGGCAAGGCGGCGAAGGCCCTCACCGCCAAAAACACCTGCAAGGCGTGCGCCTATGGCATGGGCGGCCAGCGGGGCGGGATGACCAACGAGCTCGGCGAGTTTCCGTCCGTCTGCAACAAATCGGTGCAGGCGCAATCGACCGACATCCAGCCCGCCATTCCGCGGGCGATCTTCGATCATCCGCTGAAGGAACTGCAGGAGCTGTCGGGCCGCGAAATGGAGCGGCTCGGGCGGCTCGACACGCCGCTCTTCCGGAGCGCCGGCAGCGACCGCTACAGGCCGGTGAGCTGGGATTTTGCCATGGCGCACGCGGCCGAGCGGCTGCGCGCCACCGACCCCGGGCGGGCGTTCTTCTACTCCTCGGGACGGTCCTCGAACGAAGCGGGGTTCGTTCTGCAGCTGCTAGCGCGCGCCTGGGGCACCAACAACGTCAACAACTGCTCGTACTACTGCCACCAGGCGACGAGCGAGGGGCTCGCGACCACCATCGGCAAGGGCACGGCCACGATCGAACTCGAGGATCTGACGGGTGCCGACCTGATCTTCGTCATCGGCGCCAACCCCGCCTCGAACCATCCGCGCTTCATCCACATGCTGAAGGCCTGCCGCGACCGGGGCGGCGAGGTGATCGTCATCAATCCGGCCCGCGAGCCCGGGCTGGTGAAATTCGCGGTGCCGAAGAGCCCGGTTTCGATGCTGAGCGGGGGGACCGAGATCGCCTCGGACTACCTCCAGCCGCGGATCGGGTGCGATATTGCCCTCTTCAAGGGGCTGGCTAAGGCGGTGGTCGCGCAGGGTGGCGCCGACCAAGGCTTCATCGACGAGCACACCGAGGGCTTTGCGGCCTTCCTCGGCGACCTCGAAGCCCTGTCCTGGGAGGCGATCGTCGACGCGTGCGGGATCGCCCAAGCCGACATCGAGCGCGTGGCACGCACCTATGGCCGTGCGCGCAACGCCGTCTTTGCCTGGGGCATGGGCATGACGCACCATTTGCACGGGGTGGCCAATGTCGAGGCGATCGCCAACCTCGCGCTGCTGCGCGGCATGGTGGGCAAGCGCTTTGCCGGCCTCCTGCCGCTCAGGGGGCATTCGAACGTCCAGGGCATCGGCACCATCGGCGTCAAGCCGGTCCTCTCGAAGGAGGTCTTCGACCGGATGGAGGCGGCGTTCGGCGTCACCCTGCCGCGCGAGAAGGGGTTCGACACCATGGCGGGGCTCGAGGCCGCGGCCGCCGGGCAAATCGACGCCGCCGTGCTGATGGGAGGAAACCTCTTCGAGGCGAGCCCCGACCGGGATTTTGCCGGGCGCGCCATGGGCGCCATTCCCTTCAAGCTCTTTCTCACCACGACGCTCAACCGCGGCCACGTGCATGGGCTCGGAGAGGGCGAGTGCCTGATCCTCCCCGTGACCGCACGGGACGAGGAGTGGTCGCCGACGACCCAGGAATCGATGTTCAACTACGTCCGCCTGAGCGATGGCGGCATCCGCCGGCTCGGCAATGTCCGGCCCGAAACGGTGATCCTCGCCGATCTCGCGACGGCGCTGCTGCCGCAAAGCCCGATCCCGTTTGCGGCGTTCAAGCAGCACGCGCGGGTGCGCGAGGCGATCGCCAGGATCGTGCCCGGCCTCGAGCAACTGGCCGATATCGATGTGGCCAGGCGCGAGTTCCACATCAGCAACCGGGTGATGCACACCCCGAGCTTCGGCACACCCGACGGGCGGGCCCACTTCGTCGTCACGCCGCTTCCCGCGCCGGTCGACGCCCCGCAAGGCAAACCGGCGCTGCGGCTCGCGACGGTGCGCAGCGAGGGACAGTTCAACACCATCATCTATGAGGAAAAGGACACCTACCGGGGCGGGGTCGGGCGCTGGTCGGTGCTTCTCAGCCGCGACGATCTCAAGGCGTTCGGCATCGCCGAGGGCCAACGGATCACGCTCGCTTCGGCGCACGGGCGCATGGCGGATGTCGTCGCGCACGGTTTCGACCTGCCGGCGGGGTCGGCCCTGGCCTATTACCCCGAAGCGAACGTCCTCTGCGGCACGGCGGTGGACCCCCGTTCGCGCACGCCGGCTTTCAAGTCCGTGCCCGTCTGGATCGAGGCTTGAGCCGGGAGACACTCATTTTGAGCGGCTTTTCGGGTTTTCCGCCGGCGACCTTCGAGTTCCTGAGCGGCATTGCCGCCAACAACGACAAGACGTGGTTCGAGGCGCACCGGCCGCTCTACTCGGCCGGCTATGTGGAGCCGGCGGCGGCGTTCGTTGCGGCGCTCGGGCCGAGGCTGCGTGAGATTTCGCCCAGCGTCAGGTTCGAGCCGAAGATCAACGGCTCGATGCAGCGGGTCAATCGCGACATCCGCTTCTCCAAGGACAAGCGGCCCTACAAGACCAATCTCAACCTCTGGTTCTGGCACGGCGACAACAAGGGTTGGGACACGCCCGGCTTCTGGTTCAGCCTCACGCCCGAAACGGTCTTCATGGGCGTCGGCATGCACGGAATGCGGGGCGAGGTGCTCGAGACCTTTCGCGAGTCCGTGGTTCATCCGCGATCGGCCAGGGCGCTCCTGGCCGCAGTCGATGCGGTTACGGCCGGCGGCTACGCGGTCGGGGAGAAGAGTCGCAAGCTTGCGCCAAAGGGCTACGCGACGGATGGCCCGGCGGCCGAATTTCTGCTCTATGAGAGCCTGCATTCGGAGGCTCGCCTGCCGGCGGAGGCGGCGCGGGCGGCCGATTTCGTCGACGTCTGCGCGGCGCATTTCCGGGCCATGTGGCCGATCGGGGAATGGCTGCTGAACGAGGTCTCGTCGGACAAGAAATAGAGGGGAGGGACGGAATGATCCTGGAGAGATTCAGGCTGGATGGAAAGGTTGCTCTCGTCACCGGGGCGACGCGCGGCATTGGCTACGGCATTGCACAGGCGCTGGGGGAGGCGGGGGCGAGGCTCATCCTCTCGTCAAAGAACCCCAAGCCCGAGGCGATCGAGCATTTTCGCCAGCAGGGCTTCCGGGTCGACTACGTGCAGGCCGACATGGAGGACCCGGCGGCGCCGGCCAAGCTGATCGAGGAGGCCGTGCGGCTGGGCGACGGGCGGCTCGACATTCTGGTGAACAATGCCGGGGTTGCGCAGCACGGCGACACCGAGACCTTTTCCGACGCCCACTACCGCCGCGTGATGGCGATCAACCTCGATTCGGTGTGGCTCATGTGCCAGGCGGCGCTCGGCCCGATGCGCCGGCAGAAATCCGGTAACATCCTCAATATCGGCTCGATCTCGGGGCTGATTTCCAACATTCCGCAGCGCCAGGCGGCCTACAACACGAGCAAGGCGGCGGTGCACATGCTGACGCGGAGCCTCGCCAGCGACTATGCGCCCGAGAACATCCGGGTCAACGCGATCGCCCCCGGCTACATCGACACGGACATGACTTCCGGCGGGCTCGCCGATCCCGTTTGGGGGCCGGTCTGGCGGCAGATGACGCCGATGGACCGCGCCGGCACGATCGAAGAGATCGCGGCGGGGGCGCTCTACCTCTGCTCGCCGGCATCGAGCTACACGACCGGCGAGGTGCTCGTCATCGACGGTGGCTACACGCTGCGCTAGCGGCGCGGCCGGTCAGAGCCAGCGGCGAACCCGCTGGCGATAGGCCTCGTACTCGGCCCCGAACTGGCGCGCCATGGTCGATTCCTCATAGGGGATGTAGAGGCGGTCGATGGCGAAGAAGAAGATGATCGGCGCGAGCAACTGCAGCGCGTTGCCGGCGGTGAGCGGCAGGCCGACGAGGATGAGCAGCAGCCCGAGATAGATGGGATTGCGGCTGTAGCGGAATGGCCCCTCGACGACGAGCGCGCGGTGCGTCGCCGCATGGGGCGCCAGTTGCGTGCCGGCGATGCGGAAGGTCGCAACGCCCCAGATCGCAAGCGCAAGTCCGGCGACGATCAGGAGCACGCCCAGCGGCCAGAGCGCCAGCCAGGAGACCATCGGCAGACCAAGCCAGAGCGCGACGGCCCAGCCCAAAGCCGCAAGGATGATGGCGAGCACCGGCGGCGGCAGGAGGATGACCGGCGGGGGTTTCGGGGCGGCAGACGGTTCGACGGCCATCGTTCAACCTCCGGCGCAGGCGGCCGCGGGGCGAACGTCAGGACGACGTCGGACCGGCCGTCAGAACTTATACCCGATGCGAATGCCTTCGTAGTTCAGGCCCTGGTTGTTCGACCAGCCGCAAAGCCCATCCTGGCTCGCGTGCTGCTCGGTGGCCATGATGTTCCAGTTCTCGTTGATCTGGTAGCCGATGTCGATGGACCAGTAGAAAAGGGCGCGGCAGCCGAGATTGCGCATGGGCGCGACCGCCCCGGTCAGCGTGCCGTTGTGCACGACGCCGCCAAGCTCGCCATCGATGAAGAAGGGCGTATCGAAAAGCGGGGCGTGCCAGTTGAGGCTCGCATGCGCCATGCTCTCGTGCTTGAGGTTGAGATCGATGCCGAGCTCGGGCCGGGGGTTGAGCAGGAAGCTCCAGTAGCCCCAGTCCGGCTTGTTGAAGCCGAGGTTCGGCGTTTCCCACAGCACGTCGATCGAGGCCGTGTCGACATTGGCGAAGTTGAAGCTCTCGGGGCGCGGCACGGCCCAGATGGGGAAGTGGCTGTAGAGCTCGACGTCGTCCATCATGACGCCGCCGCGGATTTCGGAGATGCCGAGCGGCCCGCCGGCCCATGCCGGGGTCGCCAGAAGGCAGAGGGCCGAAATCACCAATCCCGTCTTCAGTTGCATGCAGGTCTCCCGCGCCGCCTCGCGCGAGCGGCACAGTAGGGGGAGGGAAACGCGGCTGTAAAGGCCGAGGGTTGCGGTGCGGCTGGCATCGCGCCGCCGGAGCCGCAAACTGCACAGCAATTGTCGCTCAGCGGCAACAAAGGCTTAGCGCCAAAGGGCTCCTGACCGCCCTCAGGCGGTGACCTGCCCGTCGGCGTCGAATCGATAGATGTGCCGCGGCTGGGCGCTCGCATAGAGGGTCGCGCCGGCTTCGAAATGCACTTCGCCGAAGAGGCGCGCCGTGATGGTGCCGGCCTTTTCGGTATCGAGGTAGATGTTGGTGTCGGGCCCGAGATGCTCGACGTGGACGGCCGTGCCCTTCCAGTCTCCGCCTTCGGCCGAAACCGTGATGTGCTCCGGACGGACGCCGATCGTCGTCGCGCCGGGGATGCCGAGCCGGGCCGCGGGGATGAAGTTCATCTGCGGCGAGCCGATGAAGCCGGCGACGAAAAGGTTTTGCGGGCGGTTGTAGAGCTCCATGGGCGTGCCGACCTGCTCGATCTTGCCCATGTTCATCACGACGATGCGGTCGGCGAGGGTCATCGCCTCCACCTGGTCGTGGGTGACGTAGATCATCGTCGCCTTGAGGTCGTGGTGAAGCCGGGCGATCTCGAGCCGCGTGTTGACCCGGAGCGCCGCGTCGAGGTTCGAGAGCGGCTCGTCGAAGAGGAAAAGCTTCGGTTCGCGCACGATGGCGCGGCCGATGGCGACGCGCTGCCGCTGGCCACCCGAAAGCTCGGCCGGGCGGCGCTTGAGGTAGTCCTCGAGCGACAGCATGTCGGAGGCTATCTTGACCCGCTTGTCGATCTCCTCGCGCGGCGTGCCCGCCTGCTTGAGTCCGAGCCCCATATTGTCGCGCACCGTCAGGTGCGGATAGAGCGCGTAGGTCTGGAAAACCATGGCGATGCCGCGCCTGGCGGGCGGGGTGACGTTGACGTTCTCGCCATCGATCAGGACGTCGCCGGAGCTTGCGTCCTCGAGCCCGGCGATGATCCTCAGCAGAGTCGATTTCCCGCAGCCCGAGGGGCCGACGAAGATCACGAACTCGCCGTCGGCGACGCTGAGGTCGATGCCGTGCAGCACCTGCGTCGCCCCGAAGGATTTCTTGATCGAGTTGAGTTGCAGCGAGCCCATCAGCTCTCCCTGGGTCGTTCGGCGTTTGAGGCGAAGGCCCCCTTGTAACTATGAAGCTGCTTCATCTGGTAAGGATGGAGTTGCGGTGATGCGGGGCAGCCTGGAGGCCCCCTGGGCGGCAGAGCCCGTAAGTGAGCGCGGGGCGCCCCGCATCGATCCATTGATCCCGAAC
>DASZTU010000172.1:0-4462 GCA_035547975.1 Devosiaceae bacterium
CTCGCCGGCGTGGCCGAAGGGTTCTTCGCGGCTCAGGCCTTCGCCGGTGCCGAATCCGTCGAGCGAGACCGCAAAGTTCTGGACCTGGGCAAGGGACATTCGATGCTCCTCTCTCTTGCGGCACGAGGACCGCCGGGCGGACCCGCAGCCCTGGATCCGTGCTTTCGTCTCAAAGATTGTCCGCACGAGGACACCGGGGTGCCAGACCCAATATAGGCGAAGCGCGTCCCGGCAGATTGAACGGACTCTTTCCAGCCCGTTGCATACCGGTACCCTGACATGTCAGATGCACGCGTTCGACGTCAGGGAGGCACATGTGAGCACCGTTGGAAAGATCAACTTCCCCACTCGCGAGGTCGGCCAGACCGGCGTGCGCATCACCACCCTCGGGCTCGGCGGGGCAACGCTCGGCGGCATGATGGCCGAGGTTCCTCCTGACCAGGCCCGCGCGACGGTCGCCCGGGCCCTCGAAACCGGCATCGGCTATTTCGATACCGCGCCCCAGTATGGCTTCGGCCGGTCCGAGCACTTCATGGGCGATGCGCTGCGGTTCCACCGCGAAGGCACCGTGCTCTCGACCAAGGTCGGGCGCCTCCTGCGCCCGGTACAGAGCGACAGCGAGCGGGTTTACCCGCACACCTGGGTCAATCCCTTCCCGTTCGACATGGTCTATGATTACTCCTACGACGCGGTGAAGCGGTCGCTCGAAGACAGCCTGCAGCGGCTCGGCCTGCCCTCGGTCGATATCGTCTATGTGCACGACATCGGCGTCATGACGCATGGCGAGAAGAACGCCGGCTATTGGGAGCAGCTCAAGACTGGCGGCTACCGGGCCCTGCTCGACCTCAAGAAGGCCGGCACCATCAAGGCCATCGGCCTCGGCGTGAACGAATGGCAGGTCTTGATGGACGCCTTCGAGCTCGGCGACTGGGACGTCTTCCTGCTCGCCGGCCGCTATACCCTGCTCGAGCAGACATCGCTCTCGCCGTTCCTCGAAACCTGCCTCCGCCGGAAGGCCTCGGTCGTCACCGGCGGGCCGTTCAACGGCGGCGCGCTCATGGGCACGGGCACCTGGAATTATGCGCGGGCGCCGCAGGAGATCATCGACCGGGTGAAGCAGCTCGAGAACTTCTGCAACGACCATCACGTCTCGATCGGCGCGGCGGCACTCCAGTTCCCCCTCGCCCATCCGGCGATCGCCAATGTCCTGCCGGGGCCGAAATCCCCCGCCGAGCTCGACGGCATCCTCGAGTGGTGGCAGACCGAAATTCCCGCTTCCTTCTGGGATGCCCTGGCCGACGCAAAACTCGTCGCGCCCGGGACGCCCTTGCCGAACGGGCGCACCGCCTGATCGGCGGACGCTTCCTCAGGCGCTGAGCGCGGCAATGGGGGCCAGATTTCCCATCTGGCCCCGGCTGCGTTCCAGCAATTCGAGGAAGGTCGGCATCGTCAGCGGCCGGCTGAGATAGTAGCCCTGGCCGCGTTCGATCCCGAGCCGCCTGAGCGTGCTGAGCTCGCCGGCGCCTTCGATGCCCTCGGCCACGATGCCCGTGCCGGTGAGCCGGGCGAAGGCCATGAGCCCGGCTCCCAGCGCATACCGTGTCGGGTCGCGATCGATCTCGTGCGTGAGGCTGATGTCGAGCTTGATGACGTCGGGCTTCACCTCGAGAACGTGCCGCAGGCTCGAATAGCCGGCCCCCGCATCGTCAATGGCAATGCGGACGCCCCGCGACCTGAGCGGCGCGATGGCCGAGCGGAAGACGTCATAGTCGCCGACCGGACGCCGCTCGGTAATCTCGATGACGATGCGTTCGCCCGCGAGCGGCTCGAGCGCTTCGGCCAGCTTGGGGTCGAGCAGCGTCGTCGGTGAGGCGTTGAGGCTGAGCGTCAGGTCGGTCGGCAGCTCCGCTGCCGCCGCCACGGCCTTGCGGATGGCGAGCAGTTCGAATTCGGTTCCTATCCCTGCCGCCTCCGCTTCGACAAACCACACATCCGGTGGGGTCGCGGGATCGGTCGAAAACCGCGACAGCGCCTCGACGCCGGTGATCCGTCCATCGCTGAGCCGGCAGATGGGCTGGAAGATGATCTGGGGATCGCCCGCCTCGATCGCCTGGCTCAGCCGCCGAAGCCGGCGCTGCCCTTCGCGAACCGTCCTTACGTCGCGATCGATCTCCCGCGCCAGAATCTCGGCGAAGGCGCGCATGACCTGGAGCTCCCGCTCGCCCAGGGTCGGGTTGGTGAGATAGCTGAAGCAGCAGAAGGTGCCGAAACTCTGCCCGGAGGCGAGCCGGATCGGCACGCACATGTGGGCGCCGATGGGGATCTCATGCGTTTCCGAAAAGACCCGGGCCGGCGACTCCATGGTATTGGAAACGAGCTCCGGCAGCTGACCCTCGACCACGCGCCGGCAATAGGCCGTAGCGAGCGGAATGACGCCGCCCTGCCGCACGGGCCCGGCGCTCAGGCCGTCCACGCTGCGGAAGACCCGCCCCGGCCCGAGGAATTCGTTCACGAAGGCCACGTCCATGCCGAAATAGGCCCGCGCGGTCCTCAGCACCTTGTCGAGATTGCGGATCGTCTCATCGGAAAGAGACGAGGTGAGGCTGCCTTGCGCCACGGCCATCGATCCACGCCCTTCCGCGTGACGGGAGTAAATTCCTCAGGATCGTGATCGTCGCCGTGTTTACAAAAGCCCACCACAGAGGGGCAACTTCAAGCAAAATCGCGCCTGGAACCAAATAGCGGCCCCATGCGTTTCCGAATGTTTTTGCCGGATGAGAAAGTCGTGGCGGGTACAATCCTAAGTATAAGGCCTAATGGCCTGAACCGGCCGCCAAAACTTCTTTCACTTTTGAATTTATTTGATCGAGAGAGTAGGGTTTTGGGAGAAATTCGACGCTCCGGTCATCCGCAATGTCCTTGCGAACGCTCTCCTCCGCGTATCCGGAAACGAATATCACCTTCACTGTAGGGAGCCGCCGGCGCACCTGCGAGAGGAGCGTCGGCCCGTCCATCTCCGGCATGACCACATCGGAGATGATGAGGTCGACCTTGTTGTCGATCTCGTCCAAGACCTCGAGCGCCTGCTCACCCGAATCCGCCTCGAACACCTCATAGCCGGTCGCCTTGAGCGCCCGCGCCGAGAACGCCCGCACGCTCTCTTCGTCCTCGACGAGCAGGATGCGCTCGTTGCCCGTGAGGTCCTTGACGGGTGCAGCCGCGGCCTTTTGCGGCATCTCGCCCTCGGCCGGCAGGTAGCGGGGGAGGAAGATGCGGAATGTCGTCCCCACCCCGACCTGCGACTCCGGATAGATGAAGCCGCCGGTCTGCTTGATGATGCCGTAGACGGTCGAGAGGCCGAGGCCCGTGCCCTTGCCCAGCTCCTTGGTGGAGAAGAAGGGCTCGAAAATCTTCTCGAGGATTTCCGGCGACATTCCCGTGCCGGTGTCCTCGACCTCGATCAGCACATAGTCGGCCGCCGGCATGCCGCTATAGCTGAACCCGGCGGCCTCGGCCTCCGCCACGTTCCGGGTACGGATGGTGATGGTCCCGCCATTCGGCATGGCGTCGCGCGCGTTGACCACGAGGTTGACCACCACCTGCTCGAGCTGCACGAGGTCGGCCCGCACCGGCCACACTTCGCGCCCCGGCTCGACGGCGAGCGCGATCTTCTCCCCGATCAGCCGCTTCAGCAGCACCGTCAGGTCGTCGATGTTGGCATTGATCTCGAGGATCTGCGGACGGAGCGTCTGCCGGCGCGAGAAGGCCAGGAGCTGCCGCGTCAGCCCCGCCGCCCGGTTGGCGCTCTGCTTGATCGACATGATGTCGTTGAAGGAGGGGTCGCCGGGCTTGTGCTTGAGGAGCAGCAGGTCGGAAAAACCGATGATGGCGGTGAGCACGTTGTTGAAGTCGTGCGCCACCCCGCCCGCCAGCTGGCCGACCGCCTGCATCTTCTGCCCCTGGGCGAACTGCGCCTCGAGCTTGCGCTGCTCGGTCATGTCGAGGGCGAAGACGTTTATCCGCTCGGGCGACCCGCTCGATACCTCAGAGCTCGAAACGTAGAGGCGCACGGCCCGGTCGGGCTTTCCGGCGAGCGGGGCGTCGACTGGTTCGATCTCGGAGCGATTGGCGACCGCCGCCGCAACCGCCCCGTCGAACGCCTCCCGGCTGCCCTCGGCGATGAGCTCGGTCAAGGGGTGCATCTCGAGGCTTTTCTCCCCCGCCGACCAGCCGAAGATGCGGCTGAACGGGGCATTGGTGCGGATGATCCGCCCCTCACTGTCGAGCGTTGCGATCGCAAACGGGGTGTCGTTGAAGAAGCGCGAGAAGCGTACCTCGGCGGCGCGGAGGGCTTCCTCGCTGTCGGTGCCCTGCCGCCGGTCGAGCACCAGCGTGCGGGTTTCCCCGAGCTCACCATCGGCGA
Organism: Devosiaceae bacterium; assembly: GCA_035547975.1. Classification (GTDB taxonomy): domain Bacteria; phylum Pseudomonadota; class Alphaproteobacteria; order Rhizobiales; family Devosiaceae; genus DASZTU01. The sequence continues at coordinate 4,424 of DASZTU010000172.1, forward strand.
GACGGGCCGCCCGGTGCAGCAGCCGCACCGGCAGGCTGG
>DASZTU010000173.1:0-12238 GCA_035547975.1 Devosiaceae bacterium
TGAAGCAGCGGGAGGCTCGTCCGATGCTCAGCTATTGCGATGCCCTCTGGCTCGCGTCACCGGGAAACGAAGAGACGTTGCGGCGCGTCGCCGACGAGGCGGGGCTGCGCTCGGGGGCGCCGTACGGGGGCGGCATCGAGCCGCGTGGCCCCATCTGCTTTTATCTCGTCGATCACCGGGCGGGCGATGACGAAATGCGGGACTTTCTGGCGCAGCTGCGCGCGAGCCCGCTGCCGGACGTGCGTTTCGCGCCGGTGATCGTCGTCGCGGAGGAGTCGGCCGGCGCCCTCCCCGACTACAGGCGTTGGGGGTTCGACGACGTCATCATCCTGCCGGACGATCGCCCCGAGCTGACCGCCCGGTTCGCGGCGCAGCTCCACCGCGAGATCCTCTACTACGAGACGCCGACCTATCTCGGCCCGGACCGGCGCCGCAAGGCCCGCGCCAAGGTGCGCGAGCCGGCAAGGCCATCGAGCCGCGCCAACGAGCATCGGTTCGTTCGCGATCCGCTCGAGGGCACGCATCCCGTTCGCCCGCCGGACGCCCCGCGGATGTACGTCCCGCCGGAGCTCGCGGCGGTGCCCGACCGGCTCACCCGGAAGTGACGGTCGTCGGGTGCCCGCCGCAGTTTTGGCGGGCGGGAGGCGCCCCAAAAGGAAAGGGCCCGGTCGGCAAGACCGGGCCCCTTGTTCGCCGATCGGCCGAAGCGTCAGAACTTGTAGCTGAGGCCAGCCGTGATCTGGTGGTAGGCGAGCTTCTCGTTGAGGTCCAACCCGCCGCCCGAGGTAATCGTCGCCGTGCCGAGGTCGGTGTAGCTGTATTCCGTGTTGAAGAACAGGTTGTTCGTCACGGCGAATTCCACACCGGCGCCGAGGACCCAGCCATTGCGATCCTGGCTGGCCGTAAAGGTGCCGGGAGGACCACCAAGCGTGATGCTCGCGCTCTGGCTGGTGTGGCCATGGGCGAAACCACCATGCGCATAGACCAGCAGCGAATCCGAGACCGGCATGCCGAGCTTGGCCTGGATCGTGCCCACCCAGTCGAGCTTGGAGGAGGCATTCAGCGATGCCCCGCCGAACCCTGGAGCGGTCACGTTGATCGACGACTGGATGTTCGTCGCGGCGATATCGCCATAGACGCCCAGCAGCGCCGGGCCGGCGTCGAAATCGTAGCCGATCCGGCCGCCGCCGAGGAAACCATTGCCCGTCACGTCGATCGTGACGGCGGTCGGCCCGCCGGTCGGATCAATCGTGAACTGGGGATTGGAGGCCGCAACGCCGCCGAAAATACCCGCGTAGAAGCCACCCCAGTTGGTGGCGCTCGTCGCAACCACTTCGGGCGGCGCGGGGGCTGCCAAATCGGCCGCCTGGGCGCCCGACCCGCACAAGACCGCAACCGCGGCAGCCATCAATATCTTCTGCATATCCTTTACTCTCCATCAGCTGGCGCAAACTCTGCCCGCCCACTTTCGGACTACCCGCGCCGGCCGATTCTGTCCACCTCGCGGCTGCAACACGGCCGGATTAAGTCCAAAAGTTGATGCCTCTTTGCAACGCCCATGCCGATGGAACTGGCCCTCCCCCACGCGGCGGCCACTCGTCGCGAGGCTCCGCCCCGGGACCTTATCGGGCGTCCGCTCCAAGCGCCGCCTGGATGGCTTCGGCGAGTTCGGCCAGGCGGTAGGGCTTGCGCAGCAGCGGCCACCTTGCGCCGCCGAAGGTGCTCGAGGTCGCAAACTCCTCGGAATATCCCGAGGTCAGCAGGATGCGGATACCCGGGTAGGTTGCCCGCACCTGCTCGGCAAGGTCGCGTCCGGAGGTATCCGGCATCACCAGATCGCTGAACATCAGCCGGATTCCGTCAACCGTCGCGAGCCGTTCAACCGCCTCCCGGCCATTGGCCGCCTCGACGACGGCGTAGCCCAGGTCGGTCAAGCGCGCGACGGTGAGGCGCCGGACGCGGGCATCGTCTTCAACCACGAGGATCAGCTCTCCATCCCCGCGCACCGGCCCGGTGCCGGGTGTGCCGGCCGCCGCAGCCGCCGCGTCGACATGATGACGCGGCAAGTACAGCTTGACCGTCGTGCCGACGCCTTCTTCGCTGTAGATCGTCGCCTGTCCGCCCGACTGCTTGGCAAACCCGTAGATCATGGCCAGGCCGAGCCCGGTGCCCTTCCCCTGTTCCTTGGTGGTGAAGAACGGCTCGAAGGCGCGTTCGCGTACGGAAACCGGCATGCCCGACCCGTTGTCCGTCACCGAAAGCTGGACGTAATCCCCCGGCCTCAGCCCGGCTTCTTCCGCCCCGTCGACGTCGATGGTGGCGTTATCCGTTTCCACCAGCACGAGACCCCCGCCGGGCATGGCATCGCGCGAATTGACGACGAGGTTCACAATCGCGCTTTCCACTTGGGAGGGGTCGACCCTGGTGCTCCACAGGCCATCACCGAGGCGGGTCTCGAGGCGCACCGTTTCGCCGAGGGTGCGGCGCAGCATGTCGCGGAGGCCGCCCACGAGTTCGTTCAAATCGACGATCTTCGGCTCGAGCGCCGCCCGGCGGGCAAAAGTCAGGAGTCGCCCGGTGAGGCGCGAGCCGACCTCCGCTGCCTCGAGCGCCTCGGTGAGCAGCGCCCGCTGCCCCGAGTCGGTGAGTTTGGCGTCCAGCATCTCCAGATTGCCGACGATGGCAGTCAGCAGGTTGTTGAAATCATGGGCGATGCCGCCGGTCAGCTGCCCTATCGCCTCCATCTTCTGCGCCTGCAGCAACGCGCGCTCGGCGTCCGCCTGCTCGGTCAGGTCATGTATGATCCCGGTGAAATACACCTTGTCGGCAACATGGAATTCGCTCACCGAAAGATGCATCGGGAAAGTCGTTCCGTCGCTCCGCCTGCCTACGACCCGCCGCCCGATGCCGATGATCTTCCTGCGCCCCGTCGCCCGATAGTTCCGGATGTAGCTGTCATGCTCGGATTGATAGGGCTCGGGCATCAGGAAGCGGACATTGCGCCCGACGAACTCCGCCCGGTCATAGCCGAACAGCTTTTCGGCTGCCGGATTGACCGTCTCGATCAGCCCGTCCGCATCGATCGTGACGATGGCATCCACCGCCGATTCAAGGATCGACTCGAGCCGCGAAGCCTGGCCGATGGTCGTCTGCGGCATCAGCCGTCTCGCAAAGACTTGAACTATGCGCGTTGCTTAGCACGCGCGTGGGTCGAAACCCAGCCCGGGGGCGGCGGTGCTGACAGCCGTCCGTGGCGCCGTCAGGACCGGACGACGACCGCCCCACCGTCCACGACCCGGTCACCGGGGTGCAAGATGACCGTCTCTCCCGCTTCGAGCCCCGAAAGGACCTCCCCGAAACTGCTGTTCTGATGCCCGAGCGTCAGTTGGCGAAGCTCGGCCTTGCCGTCCCGCATGATGAAGGCTGCCCAGTCGGCGCCCTGTCGAAAGAGCGCGCTCATCGGCACCGCAAGGAGGTTGTCGCCGTGCCACACGGTGATCCTGGCGACGACGCGGAAATCGTGCCCGAGACGCAGCCCGCCACTGGCCCGATCCGCGAGCTTGAGAACGACCGTCACCCGCTGCTCCTCGATGCCGAGGGCGGATACCTTGGTCCTCGCAGCAGGATCCACGCGTTCGACCGTCGCGTTGAGCGGCGGGCCGCCCCAGTCCTCGATCGCGGCGGCATCGCCGGGCTTCACGGAAACCGCATCGCGCGACAGCAGGTCGACCGCCACCTCGAGATTGGCCGGATCGCCCAGCGTCAGCAGCGGCGTGCCCGAAGCGACGACCTGCTCGCTGGTCGTTGCGACGGACAGGACCTCCCCCGAGACCGGGGCCTTGACCGTCACGCAGTCGGTGTGAGCGGCATCGTTCGCGGTGCTTGAGGCTATCGGCTCGCCTTCGATCAGCGCGGCCTTGGCGCTGGCCAGCTCCTGCTCGCGTGCCGCGACGCCGGCCTTTGCCGCCTCGAGCGCCGTTTGGGCGACCTGAACCGCAAGCAGTGCCTTCTGATAGACCTGTTCTGGAACCACGCCCCGGCCGGAGAGCGCCTCCGTGCGCTGCAGATCGCCATTGGCGAAGTCGAGTTGTGCCTGGGCCTGGGCTTGCTGCGCCTTTGCCTGGTCGACCGCCGACTGGGCCGCGGCCACGTTTGACACGGCGACCGTTCGGGCGCGCGCGTCGAGCAGCCCGGGCACCGCCGGTTCGATGGTGGCGAGAATGGTCTTGTCGGCGGTGACCTTGTCACCCGGATCGAGAGAGAGCCGCAGAAGCCGGCCGGAAATCGGCGCCGAGACCGTGTAGACCTCCCGGATGCGGCTGACACCCTCGTCCTCGACGGTCACATCGATGGCGCGCCGGTCGATCACCGCCACGTCGACGGGGATCGGGCGCGGCCAGAGCGCCCAGGCGGCGGCGGCTGCAACCAGCAGGGCGACGGCCACATAGAGGATGCGTCGCAGCATGATCATTCCCTCGTTTTGAGTACGGCAACCATATCGAGCCGCCGGACTCGACGGCGAACGATGAGGCCGGAAAGGACGGCGGCTCCGATGCTGACGAGGCTGCTCCAGGCATAGACCGAGGGCTCGACCACCAGCGGCACGCGATAGATCTCGGTGCTGAACGCATTGGCCGCGGCGACCGCGAGCCCGAACCCGACCAGCCAGCCGATCGGCTGCGCCGCAAGCACGACGACCCCGATTTCGCCGAGAAGCAGGGCCGACACTTCTGCAGGCGTGAATCCCAGGACGCGCAGGCTGGCGAGCTCACGCCCCTGCTCGGAGAGTGAAATGCGGGCAAAATTGTAGATGACGCCAAACGCGATGATGCCGGCGAACAGCACGTAGATCGTCACCATGACGTTGACGTTCTGCGCCAGCGTTTCGCGAAAGCGCTTTAACGAGACCTTGGTCAGTATGATGAACGCGGCGGACGGCGTCTCTTTCAGTGCCGAAAACAACTGGCCCTGCGCCGTGTCGTCGATCGCGACATTGACGCCGGAAATCATCGCGCCCTCGCCGAGAACGCGGTTGAGCGCGTCGATGTCCATATAGGCAGAAAGGCCAATGTAGCTTTCGATGATCGAGGCGACGCGCACCTCGAAGCTGCGCCGATCGCCCTCGAGCAGCGTTACCGTGACGTTGTCACCCGCCTGCACCTTCAGGATTTTCGCCAGGGCAGAGGAGATCACGAGGCCCGACGGCGGCATGTCGACGAGCTTGTTTCGGGCATCGACGACGTGCGTCAGGTCGGCGGCGGGGAGGCGACCGGTGATCGAGGTCCGCCGCTCGACGGAGCCGCGCCGGACGACGACCGAAACCATTCGGAACGGCTCGGCCCGCAACACGCCCGGCAGGTGCTCGGCCGCGTAGAGCGCCGCGATCCGCTTGGGGCCGGTGAAGGCGATCGAGGCATCCTGGCGGTTGGACTGGCCGAATGTGTAGTCCATCATGTACTCGGTCGCGCCGAACGTCCAAAGCGACCCGGTGAGCACGGCGACGGCCATGGCGACCCCCAGCACGCCGCCCAGGGTCCGCCACGGCCAGTGCAGCAGGTGGCGCGAGGTCATCACCACAGACTGGTTCAGGCGGGCGCTGAAGCCGAGGAGCCCGCCGAGCCCGCGGCCGTATTGCGGCGGCGAGGGCGGCAGCATGGCGATGGCCGGCGGAAGGGCCGCCGCCTTGAGGGCGGCCCGGATGGCGCCGAGCAGGGCCGCGGCGAAGGTGACGGTTCCCGCAATGGCGTAGACCGCGGGGTTACGACTGAAGACCAGAAAGGGGAAACTGTAGGATCGCGCGTAGAGCTGGGTGATCTCGGCGCCGAAATAGAGCCCGAGGCCGATGCCGATGGCGACGCCCATCAACGCGATGAGGCAGGCGAATTCGATGTAGTGAAGGGCGATCGCCAGCGATGAATAGCCGAGCGCCTTGAGCAGTCCGATCTGCTCGCGCTCGAGGGCGATCAGCCGGCTCAGCGTCATGTTGACGAGGAAGGCGGCGACCAGCAGGAAAATCGGCGGCAGGATTTCGCTGATCGCGCCGAGCTGCAGCAGCTCGCCGTCGAGAAAAGCGTGCGAAAGCTGATCCTTGCGGCCGTAGGCGCCCTGCCCGCCATAAGGCGCCAGTATGGCGTCGATGCGCGAGACGACATCCGTTTCGGAGGCGCCGCGCACCAGGCGCACCGCGACGTTGGAGAAGGCGCCGCCCAGGTCGTAGGCGGCTGCCATGGCTGATTTCGACATCCATATGATGCCGAAGCGCTCCGGATTGGGCATGAGATCGCCCGGGCCGAGTGCATAGATGAATTCGGGCGAGAGGGCCACGCCGGTCACCCGCACGGTGCGCTGCTTGCCGTTCATCAGAACGCGGAACGCCGAGCCGGGCATGAAGTGATGGGCGGTGGCAAAGGCTTCGCTGACGACGACCTCGCTGTCCGAGCCGGGCGTCGGCAAGCGGCCCATCCGCAGATAGACCTTGTTGAGGAGCTGGGCGCCAATATCGGGAAGTGACACCAGCATGGCCGAAGCCGGCTGGGCCATGCCGTCGATGTCGAGGAGCGCGAACTTGGTGATCCGCGGCTCGACCGCCGCCACCCCGTCGATCGCAGCGATTTTCGCCGCCAGCGCCTCGGGCGCACGCGTCACATTGGCGAAAACGTCGGCAAACGCGTTGGCTTCGTAATACTGCGCACGGGTGCGCGACAGAGAATCGTAAGTGCCGACCCCGACGATCAGCGTCGCGACGCCGGCGGCGATCACGAGCGCAATCGCGAGCGCCTGGGCCCAGAGCCTGACGAGGTCGCGCAGCAGTTTCAGATGCAATGCCCGCATGTCACCAGCTCACTTCCGCCGGCGCTTTTCGGCTTTTGTTGATGTGCTCGGAGGTGATCCGGCCGTTGCCGAAATTCACGACCCGGTGCGCAATGTCGCTGATCGCGATGTTGTGGGTGATGACGAGCGTGGTGGCGCCGACCTCGCGGTTCACCTGCGTCAGCGCCTCGAGCACGTGCGCACCGGTCGCCGAATCGAGAGCTCCGGTGGGCTCGTCGCAGAGCAGCACCTGCGGACGCTTGGCGATGGCACGGGCAATGGCGACCCGCTGCTGCTCACCGCCCGAGAGCTCGGCGGGGAAATGATCCATGCGGTCGGTGAGGCCCACCAGCGCCAGGGCTTCTTCCGGGCGCATGGGCTTGCGCACGATTTCGGTCACGAGCTTGACGTTCTCGCGCGCCGTCAGGCTGGGCACGAGGTTGTAGAACTGGAACACGAAGCCGACGTGATCGCGCCGGTAGCGGGTCAGCGCCCCTTCGTTGGCGCGAGTCAGATCCTCATCCGCGAACCAGACGCTGCCGGACGTGGCGATATCGAGGCCGCCCAGAATGTTAAGAAAGGTCGACTTGCCGGAGCCCGACGGGCCGAGGATGACGATGAACTGCCCCGCGTGGGCTGAGAAGTCGATGCCGCGCAGGGCTTCGACTTCGACTTCGCCGGTGCGATACACTTTTCGGAGCTTTTCGGTCCGAAAGATGACCGTACCGGGGGATTGATCCTGACCAACGTCCATCGTCGCGCGCCCTTCAGACACGGCACTTGCTAAGGCGCGCGAGGGCCAGTGGCGTTGACCTGCCTCAAACGCCCGGGAACTCGGCAGACGGCCTGCACCGCGCCAGCGAGGGCCGGGCGGCACCAAAAGACAGCCGGGCTCGCCGGACGAGGGTTTGATCCCGGTCAAAGCAGCGCCGGGTTCACGCGGGCACGCTGCCTGCCGGTGCCCGAAGGGCGGCAACAATCGGCAGGAGGGGCGTCATGCCCGCAAACTCGTCAATCCTCTGGTTCGAACAGGTCGGTCGCAAGGACGTGGCGATCGTCGGTGGAAAGAATGCCTCGCTCGGCGAGATGGTGCAGACGCTCGCTTCGGAAGGGATCGAGGTGCCGCCGGGCTTTGCGACGACCGCCGACGCCTTCCGGGGATACCTGAAACACAACCGGCTCACCGAACGGATCGCGGCGCTGACCGCCGACTGGGCCGCCGGAAAGGCCACCCTCGCCGAGACCGGCCAGGCGATCCGCACCCTCATCCTCAAGGGTGACTGGCCGGCGGACCTCGCCGAGGAGATCACCGCCGCCTACCGCGAACTCGCCAGGCGCACGGGCCGGGAAAATGTGGCCGTCGCCGTGCGCTCGAGCGCCACGGCCGAGGACCTCCCCGATGCGAGCTTTGCCGGCCAGCAGGAGACCTATCTCAACATCCGGGGCGAAGCCGAGCTGCTCAGTGCCTGCCGGCGGTGCTACGCCTCGCTCTTTACCGACCGCGCCATCACCTATCGGCAGACGAAAGGGTTCGACCAGATGAAGGTCGCCCTCTCGATCGGCGTGCAGCAGATGGTGCGCGCCGACCTCGGGGGATCGGGCGTCATGTTCTCGATCGACACGGAAACCGGGTTCGACCGGATCGTCGTCATCAACGCCGCCTGGGGGCTCGGCGAAAACGTCGTCCAGGGTGCGGTCGATCCGGACGAATACCAGGTGTTCAAGCCGCTGCTCGCCAATGCGGCGCTGACCCCGATCATCGAAAAGCGCCGGGGCGCAAAGGCCAAGAAGATGATCTATTCGACCGGCGAGCGGCCGACCGTCAACGTGCCCACCTCGAAGGCCGAGCGGGCCGCCTTCGTCCTCGACGATGCCGATATTCTGCAGCTCGCCCGCTGGGCGGTAGTCATCGAGCGCCACTATGGATGCCCGATGGACATGGAATGGGCCAAGGACGGCGAGACCGGCCGGATGTACATCGTCCAGGCGCGCCCGGAGACCGTGCAGGCGCGGCGCGGGGCCGGCACGCTCAAGACCTACGCCATCGCCAACAAGGGCCGGACCCTGCTCACGGGCCTTGCCATCGGGGACGCGGTGGTCGCCGGAAAGGTGTGCCTCATCGAGGACGCCAGGGACATCGGCGAGTTCATCGACGGCTCCATCCTCGTCACCTCGATCACCGATCCCGACTGGGTGCCGATCATGAAGCGCGCCGCCGCCATCGTCACCGATCACGGCGGGCGCACCTCCCATGCGGCGATCGTTTCTCGCGAACTGGGCCTCCCTGCGGTGGTCGGCACCGGCGAGGCGACCCGCCTCCTCCACACGGGGCAGGACATCACCGTCTCGTGCGCCGAGGGCGACGAAGGCTTCATCTACGAAGGCGTCGCCGACTTCTCGGCCGAAGAGCTCGACGTCGGCGCCCTGCCCGCGACGCGCACGCAGGTCATGCTCAACCTCGCCAATCCCGCCGCGGCCTTCCGCTGGTGGCGGCTGCCGGCCGACGGCGTGGGGCTCGCGCGCATGGAGTTCGTGGTCAGCAATGCCGTGCGCGTTCACCCCATGGCGCTCGTCAAGTTCGACCAGCTCAAGAACCAGAAGGCCAAGGCGGAGATTGCCGCGCTCACGGCGGGGTACGCCGATCGCACCGAATATTTTGTCGACGTGCTGTCGCGCGGCCTAGCCCGGCTGGCTGCGGCGGTCTACCCCAGGCCCTGCATCGTGCGCATGAGCGACTTCAAGACCAACGAGTATGCCGGCCTCCTCGGCGGGGCCGAGTTCGAGCCCAGGGAAGAGAACCCGATGATCGGCTTCCGCGGCGCGTCGCGCTATTACTCGCCGCGCTACCGGGAGGGCTTCGCGCTCGAGTGCAAGGCGATTGCGCGGCTGCGCGGCACGCTCGGCCTCGACAACGTCGTCGTGATGATCCCCTTCTGCCGGTCGGTGAGCGAGGCCGACCTCGTCCTCGACGTGATGGGCGAAAACGGCCTCAGGCGGGGCGAGAACGGCCTCAAGGTCTTCGTCATGTGCGAAATTCCCTCGAACGTCATCCTCGCCAGGCAGTTCGCGCAGCGCTTCGACGGCTTTTCGATCGGCTCCAACGACTTGACCCAGCTCACCCTCGGGGTGGACCGCGATTCGGGTGAACTCGCCGGCCTCTTCGACGAGCAGGACGAGGCGGTCAAATGGATGATCGGCCAGGTCATCGCCGAAGCCACGCGGGCGGGCGCCAAGGTCGGCCTTTGCGGCCAGGCGCCGAGCGATCACCCCGAGTTCGCGGAATTTTTGGTGCAATGCGGGATCGACTCGATCTCCGTGAGCCCGGACAGCTTCGTCGCCGTCAAACGCCGGGTCGCCGCCGCCGAGGGAGTCCCCACGGCCAAGTCGGCCGCAGCCTGAACGGCTGGGCCGGCCCCGCGGTTCGGGGCTGGCCAACCGGCCCTCTCACGCCCCCTCTGGTCACACCGGCCTTCGGGCGAAGGTAGACGAACTCCCCCGTGGCGTGAGATTGAAGGGCTCGGGCACGGCAACCGGCGCGCCCCTCGCCTTGGGCGGGACAGGCTTTTGGGGGACGCCTTGCGCGAGATCGCGGCTGGGAAGGTCAATTTCGTGTCGAGCGGCGCGGGCGGCGCCGACGAGGCGGCGGCGGCGCTGCGCGCCCGCTACGGGCAGGTGCCGCTCGAGGAAGCGGCGGTCGTCGTCGCCCTGGGCGGGGACGGGCTCATGCTGCAGACGCTCCACAAGGTGCTGCCGCTCGGCATTCCCGTCTACGGCATGAATTTCGGCACCGTCGGGTTCCTGATGAACGACTATTCGCCCGACCATCTGCTCGACCGGCTCCGGGCGGCGGTCCCCACCCAGATCTACCCCCTCGAGATGCAGGTCCTCGACGCCGACGGCAACCGGCACACGGCGCTCGCGCTCAACGAGGTGTCGCTGTTTCGGGCAACCTACCAGGCGGCCAAGCTCGAAATCCTCGTCGATGGCAAGACCCGGCTCGATGAACTCGTCTGCGATGGCGTGCTGCTCGCCACCCCGGCCGGATCGAGCGCCTACAACCTTTCGGCGCACGGGCCGATCATTCCGATCACCGCGCCGCTCCTCGCGCTCACGCCGATCTCGCCGTTCCGCCCCCGGCTCTGGCGCGGTGCGGTGCTCTCGAACCGGGTGGTCGTCACCTTCCGCACCAAGGAGCCGCAGAAGCGCCCGGTGAGCGCCGTCGCCGACAATGTCGAGTTCCACCACGTGGTGGAGGTGGTCGTGCGCGAAAAGCGCGACCAATCGGTCACGCTTCTCTTCGATCCCGGCTCGAGCCTCGAGGAGCGGGTGCTCATCGAGCAGTTCCGGTACTGAACGGGGGGCCGGTCCCACCACCCACGGGCGGGACCGGCGCTCCCGGCAACGGGATCAGTGCTTCATCGCCGCAAGGTCGGCGCAGACCGTCTTGCCGTCGGCCATCTTCGAGTCCTCGGCCATGTACATCTTGCCGTCCTCGCCCATCATGAAGACCATGCAGTTGGTCATCGGCTTGGCGGTCTTCATCATCGCCATCTCGCCCGGCCCGCCCATGGCATGGACAGACATCGTGTTGCCGTTCGGCATGATGACGATCGCCTCGTCCTTCTTCATCATCATGGTATCGGGCATCATCGAGTCGTGGCCGGCAGCCATGCTGTCGTGAGACATCATGGAGCCCTGGCCGGCGGCCATCATGCCGTGACCGGCCGACATCATGCTGCCGGACATCTTGCTTTCCGCGGCAAAAGCCGGGGCAACGAGCGCGAGAACCGCTGAGATGCCCACGAAGGACAGTGAAAGCCTATGCATTGAGAGTCTCCCTTTTCTATAGGCGCCATCTCGGCGCGGGAGCTGCATAACATCCGGCTCTGCGGGACGCCCTTCACCGCGGATCAACTCGCCGTGTGACGGGTTTTACTTCACTGGACTAGGAAACGATTTCGTGATCGGCAAGTTGATCGCGATCACGGATGGTTCAAGTGAGGCCAGCCCGGCGCAAGCCTTCCACATAGCGCTGGAGCAGGCTCGCGTTCATGAAGCGGAGGCTGTCGGCGATCGACTGGAGGGTCACGACCGGCCGCAGATAGACGAATTTCTCGAGCGCATCGCGCGCGCCCTCGAGGTCGCCGAGCCATGCCCGATAGACAGCCACGTCGCGGAACGGCCAGGTGAGGCCGGGCCGCTCGGCGAGCGCGCCGGTCACGAGGCGCAGCGCCTCATCGAACCGGCCGAGCGAGAAGTTTGCGAGGCCCATGCCTATCTGGTTGTTGACGGCGAACGGGTCGAGCGGCGAGAGCCGCGCCGCCCGCTCGAACGAGACGATCCCCTCCTCGGGTTCGCCGAGATAGACCTTGCCATAGCCCCGGCGCATCCAGGCCCAGGCATGGTTGGGGTCGAGGGCCAGCGCCTT
>DASZTU010000174.1:0-6392 GCA_035547975.1 Devosiaceae bacterium
CACCCCCGCCACGAGGGGGGGATTGAGGCGCAACCGTCTGAGGATTGACGGTCGCGCCTCGGTCCCGCCGATGTCCGCGAGACCTGTCGTCACGCACCGAACCCCGGGAGGAGGGCATATGAACCGGTGCGGGGATAGGTCTTCACTTCGCGGAAGCCCTCGGCGAAGCCAACACCCGCGGCGGCGCCGCGGATGGCGGCATTCCTGTCCATCATGTCGGTGATCGAGGCATCCGAGTAGATGGCGCGGATCCAGGCATCCTGGCTGACATGCGAGCGCAGCATCTGCCGCTTCACCTCGATCACCGGGGTGATGTCGACATAGGCCTCGGGCTCGAAGCCGATGCCGGTCGGGTTGTCCATGTAGAAGAGATGCGGCGCGCGGGCGATGTGGGGGAGGCTCGTTTCGACCAGCCGCACCGAGGCGGGAATGCGGGCATCCTCGGCGATCTGGCCGGCGGCCCGGTGGTCCGGGTGGTAGTCGGTCGGGCCGTGGATGAACATCACGTCCGGATCGGCCTCGCGGATCGCGTCGATGAAGCGGGTGCGGGTCGGCCGGTCGTTGAACAGCCACTCGTCGTCGAAATCCATCCAGATCAGCGTCGCCCCGATGAGGGCGCAGGAGGCCTCCTGCTCCTTGCGGCGGATGGCGGCGATCTCCTCGCGGGTGTGGGTGGGCGAGCCGACATTGCCGTTGGTCGCGACCGCCATGAACACCTTGTGGCCGGCCCGGGCGTAGAGGGCGAGCGTGCCGGCGCACTGCATTTCGATGTCGTCGGGGTGCGCCCCGATGGCGAGGATGTTCATGGCTGTTCCAGGCGGATGCGCGGATCGATCCGGGCATAGAGGAGGTCGATCAGCAGGTTGACGATGACGAAGGTCGTCGCGGTGACGATGGTGATGCCCTGGATCAGCGGATAGTCGCGCGCGTTGAGCGCCGTCAGCGCCAGTTCGCCGATGCCGGGAAAGTCGAAGATCACCTCGGCGACGATGACGCCACCCAGGAGATAGCCGATGTCGACGCCGATGACGGTGAGCAGCGGCAGCGAGGCGTTTTTCAGCGCGTAAACGAAGGTGATGCGGGCGGGCCGGACGCCGAAGGCGTTGGCGGTGCGGATATATTCCTCCTTGAGCACGCCTTCCATCGAGCTGCGCAGCACCCTGAGCTGCGTCGGCAGGATCGAGAGCGTCACCGCGATGGCGGGAAGGACGAGGCTCGATGGCCCGTTGAAGCCACCCGCCGGCAGCCAGTGGAGGCCGAGCGAGAAGAAAAGGACCAGCATGGCGCCCGACCAGAAGACCGGCGCCGATTGCCCGAAGGCGGCCAGCGCCGACGAGAGCCAGCCCCAGAACGATCTCGGCTGCAGCGCCGCGAGGCTGCCGAGGACAATGGTTATGGCGAGCGACAGCAGCAGCGATACCGCCGCCAGCATCAGCGTTCGCGGCAGCGCGTCGGCGATGAGGCCCATGACCGGCGCCTGGAAGCGGAAGGACTGGCCGAGGTCGCCGTGGAGGGCGCCCGCGAAGAACGAGCCCAGCTGCTCGATGAGCGGGCGATCGGTGCCGAAATCGTGGCGATACTGCTCGATGACGTCGGGGCGTGCGAAGACGGGGGCGCGAATCTTGGCCGGATCGCCGGCGGACAGGCGCAGCACGATGAAGACGGCAACGGCGATCAGCAGGACGATGACGATCGCCTGCAGCACACGCCTCACGACAAACATGGTCATGCCGTTGCTCCGGGAGCGGGAGGACGGGGGCCGGCCGCGCCGACCGGCCCCCGTTGTCGAGGGGCTCAGGCGGCGATCGACGCCTGGGGCACCAGGTTCTCGCCGACCAGCGGCGCGCGCTTATAGTTCTGCACCCGCTTGTTGACGATGAAGTACCAGACTTCGTCGCTCAGATAGAGCGCGGCCTGGTTTTCCCAGAGATATTGCGCCGCGGCGGTGACGGCATCCGCCCTTGTGTCGGGCGTTGCGGCGCGCTGCGCCTTGTAGAGCTCGTCGTACTTCTCGTCCTTGAAGTGGAACACCGCTTCGCCCGTGCCGCCGGTATAGAAGCCGAGGATGAAGTCGGGGTCGTTGTTGAACGAGGCCAGCGTGTTCAGGTTGATGTCGTAGGTGTTGTACGACGTGCGGAAGGCGCCGACCTCGAGCCGCTCGACGTTGACGGTGATGCCGATCGACTGGAGGGTCGAGGCAATCACCTGGTCGATTTCGATCTGGTTCGGCACGAGCGTCGAGGTCGACATGCGCAGCGTCACCCCATCCGGATAGGCCTCCTTCACCAGCGCCGCGGCCTTGTCGAGGTCGGGCGCGAATTTCGGCTCGAGCGGCTTGTAGTACGGGGCGTCGGAGGGCAGCGAGGAATAGGCGATCGGGTTCTTGCCCTTCATGAGCGAATCCGAAATCGCCTGCCGGTCGATGGCATAGGCCAGCGCCTGGCGCAGCTTCAGGTCCTTGAGCGGGCCGTTGTGCTGGTAGAGGGCGACGATCTGGGAAGGCGGGGAGACCTTGGTGGTCGTGAACTGGTCGTTGCCTTCGACGCGCGACAGGTCCTCGGCCGAGCAGCGCGACAGGATATCCACCTGCCCGCCGAGCAGCGCGTTGATGCGCGCCTGGTTGTCCTCGATGTAGCTGAAGACCACGGTCTTGATCTTCGGCGCGCCGCCCCAGTAGTCGGTATTGGCCTCGAGCGTCACGTTGTTGTCGGCGTAGGACACGAACTTATAGGGGCCCGAGCCGAGCGCGCCCTTCTTGAAGTTGTCCGGGTTGGCGATGTTCGCCTTGGGCAGGATCTTGATGAAGGCGAGGGCGTTGAGGATCACGCCAAAGGCCTGCGGCGACACGACTTCGATGCTGGTCGGCGACAGGATGTTCACCGAGATGCCGGGCGTTGCCACCATCGACTGTGCGAGCTTGCCGTCGCCGAGGCGGTCGATGCTGGCCTTGACGTCCTCGGCGGTGAGCGGCGTGCCGTCGTGGAATTTGGCGTCGGTGCGGATGGTGAGGGCGACGGTGGTCGGGCTCTTCAGCGTCCACTCGGTCGCGATCGAGGGCACCATCTTGCCGTTCTCGTCCCAGGAGATCAGCGTATCGTGGACGAGGGAGGCGACCTGCTCGTCGACGAGGCCGAAGCCGGCTGCCGGATCCCAGTAGTTGGCGGTGGGCGGCTCGGCATTGCCGAAGGTCAACGTGCCCGTGGGCGTCCCGTCCGCGGCCATGGCGCGCAGCGGCAGGACGGTGCTGATGGCGGTGGCAGCCATGCCGCTCAGGCCCGCGGCAGTCGCGGCCTTGAGGAACGATCGCCGGCTCAGGCTGGAGGCAGATTCGTGTTCGTCAGACGGATGGCGCATGGGACCCCCTTGGTGGCACATCGCGAAACCGAATTCGCAGCTTCGTATGCTGCATACGGTATACCGTATGTCAATCGCAGTTCGGCAAGGAGGCGCAAACGAGGGCCGGGTGGCCAGGGGGAGAGGCCGCGTTTTGGTTCGGGGGATCAGGGAGGGGCCAGTGGCGGCGACCGGCGGCCCCTAGCGTGCCGTCCAGCCCCCGTCGATGGCGATGGCGGCGCCGGTGATCGAGCGGGCGGCGTCGGTCGCGAGGTAGGCGGCAAGGCTCGCCACCTCCTCGGGCTCGATGAAGCGGCGGGTGGGCTGCGCGGCGAGGATCACGTCGCGGACGACCTGTTCCCGGCTCATGTGGTGGGCGGCCGCCGAATCCTCGATCTGCCGCTCGACGAGCGCCGTGCGCACATAGCCCGGGCAGATGGCGTTGGCGGTGACGCCCATCTCGGCCACCTCGAGCGCGACCGTCTTGGTGAAGCCGACGAGGCCATGCTTGGCCGCGACATAGGCCGCCTTGAACGGGGAGGCGACGAGGCCGTGCGCGGAGGCGATGTTGATGATGCGGCCCCAGCCCGCCGCGGTCATCCCCGGCAGGGCGGCCTTGGTCGCCGCGAAAGCGGCGCTGAGGTTGAGGGCGAGGACCCGGCCCCAGTCGGCCGTATCGAACTCGACCACGGGCGAGACGCGCTGGATGCCGGCATTGTTGACCAGCACGTCGAGCCGGCCGAAGCGGGATTTTACGGCCGCGACGACCGCCGCGGGCCCGTCCTCGGCCGTGAGATCGCCGCGGAAATAGCCGCAGGCGGGGCCGAGCGCCTCGGCCGCTGCATTGCCTGTCGCGTCGTCGGCCACGTCGTTGAGGGCAACGCGAAAACCGTCGGCCGCGAACCGCTTTGCGATGGCGCTGCCGATGCCACCCAACCCGCCGGTCACCAGTACGACCCGATCATTCATTCTACCCGTTCGCCCCCTCGACGCCCCCGCGGCGACCCCTTTTGGGCCGCACAATCCGCCCTCTCGTCACCGCCCCGCGAGCTTCGTCTTATCGCGCCGGGCCGGGGCCAGTCATCGGTTTTCGGTGGTTGCGGGCGGAGGTGGCAAGTCGCGAATGGCCGGTCCTGACCGGAACGCGATCGCCTCGGCGCGCCGGCGGCGGGTGCGCTGCCGCCTCAGATGCGGGCCGGCTGGCGGCGGAGGGCGGCGACCCAGCTTTCGATCCCGCGGCGGAGCGCTGCCGCGGCGGGCGCCCGCTCCGGGGTTGCGGCGCGGTCCCGCCGGCCGAGGCCGAGATCTTCCACCATCCGGGGGTCGGGGACGTCGAGCTTCGGGACGTCCAGCACCCACATGCCGTCGCGCAGTTCGAGTTGCAGCAAGGAACCGATCATTTTGGCTCTCCCACGTTGGCGCCCTGGGCTGGCGCGATGGGAGGAGCCTCGCTCCGCCGCCCGCTTCACGTCCTGAAGCGGGCGATGAAATGTTCTGAAATCGGCTGAAGAATTTTTCAGTCCTCTCGCATGCCGGCGCGCCGCAGGCCCTCGAACAGCACCTCGACCCGCCAGGGGTCGCGGGCGCGCTGGGCGAGCCGAAGCCTTGAAATCGTGAGGGTCGGGTTGATCTGCAGCAGCTCGGCCAGATGCCGCCGCGCTTCGTCGAGCCGGCCGAGATGCGCATTGGCGGCGACCAGCATCCAGAAGGTCGGCGTATAGTAGGGGGAGACCGCCAGCGAGCGCAGCGCCCACTCGATCGCCGCCTCGAAATCGCGCTCGCACATGCGGATGTGCGACACGCAGGTCAGCTGGCCATGGGCAAAATATTCGTTCGGGCTGAGGCTGAGGGCGCGCAACTGGTAATCCGCTGCCATCTCGAGGTCGCCGCCGAAGAGGCAGCACACGCCCCCGTGCGACAGGGCGGTCGAGTCGTTGGGGTTTTCGGCCACGGCGCGCAGCGCCAGATCGAGCGAGCGATCGTACTCGCCGAGGATCATCAGCATCATGCCGCAGAGCGAAATCAGGGTGGAATCGTCGCCGCAGCGGGGCAGCACCTTGTTCATCAGCTCGATGCCGCGCGCCCTGTCCGCCGGGGAACTGCCCGGGGCCTGGTGAAAGTAGCTGCCGAGATACTGCGCGGCGGCGATCGCCGCGGCGAGCACGAAATCGGGGTCGAGCCGGAGCGCCGCCTCGAGGAAGTCCGTCGCCCGCTGCCCCTCCCGGTAATAGAGGTGGGGGAGGGCGCGCAGATAGAGGTCGTAGGCCGTCGGATCGGTGGTGCGCCGGAGCCGGGCGCGTTCCACCTCGGCGCGCGTCACGCTCGGCTGGATGGCGCCGACGACGCCGTCGGTGATCTGGTCCTGCGTCTCGAACAGCGCCGTGCGCGGCACGTCGAAGCGCTGGCCCCAGAGCTGCGTGCCGTTTTCGGCCTCGACCAGTTGGGCGTTGATGCGCACGCGCTCGCCGGCCGAGCGGATCGCGCCTTCGAGGATGTAGCGCACCCCCAGCTCGCGGCCGACCTGCCTGACGTCGATGCTGCGTTCCCGATAAGCCTGGGCGGAATGGCGCGACACCACGGCGAAGGCGCGGAAGCGGCTCAGCACCGTCGTGATGTCGTCGACGATGCCGTCGGCGAGGTACTGCTGGTCCGGATCGGGGCTGAGGTTGGCGAAAGGAAGGATGGCGAGCGAGGGGCGGCGGGACTCTTCGTGCCGGTCGTGTACGGCCGCCGCGGTAATCGGCAGCCGGTAGCCGAGGCGGGGGACGGTGACGATCCATTCCTGCCCGCTCTGCTGCGTGCCGAGGGCTTTTCGCAAAGCGGCGATCTGCACGGCGAGGTTGCTCTCCTCGACGAATTTTCCCGGCCAGGCGGCCTCGAGCAGCGCGTCCTTCGCCACCACGTTGCCGCCGGCCGAAAGGAGCGCATCGAGAATGGCGGCGGCCCGGCCGCCGAGCGGCACCGGCGCGCCTTCCCGCAGAAGCTCCATGCGGTCCGGCTGGAACACAAACGGACCGAAAGCTGTGGTCTCTGTCGCCCGCATGCCGGGCTTTATAGCC
>DASZTU010000175.1:0-1502 GCA_035547975.1 Devosiaceae bacterium
GCGCCGCTGACGGTGGGCATCGACCCCGCCCAGGCGCACCTCTTCGACGCCGCGGGCAACACCGTCGGGGAAGCGGGCTAGGGGGCAGCGGCCGATGCTCGATCTCGTCGGGCAATTGCAGGCGGAGCGGGAGAGCTTCTCCCGGTCGGAGCGGCGCCTCGTCGACATAGTCCTCGCCGATGTCGACAAGGCGGTGAACGGCTCGATCGTCGAACTCGCCGGGCGGGCCGAAATCTCCCCGCCGACGGTGACGCGGTTCTGCCGGCGGCTCGGCTGCTCGAGCTTTTCGGAATTCAAGGTGCGCCTCGCCAAGAGCCGCATCCTCGCCGAGCGCTACCTCGTGCCGCCGGCCGGTCCGCAGACCGCCATCGACATCGCGCGTCACATCGTCAATGCCGCGCAGTCGACGCTTTACGGCTTCTTCGAGAGCCTCGACCCCGAGGCCCTGCAGGCGGCGGGCGACCGGATCGCCGGGGCGGGCTATGTGCTCTGCTTCGGCTCGGGAGGCACGTCTTCGCTGGTCGCCAGCGAATTCGAGACGCGCCTGTTCCGGCTCGGGCTCAGGGTGTCGGCCTCGAGCGATCACCAGACGCAGCTGATGCGCGCGGCCGCGGCACCCAAGGGGACGGTGCTCGTCGCCTCCTCGGTCAGCGGGCGGAACGCCGAACTGGCGCGGACGCTCGCCGTTGCGGGGGAGTATCAGATCGACCGCATCGTGCTGACCCGGCCGCATTCGCCGGTCGCCGAGCAGGCCGACATCCTGCTCGGGATCGATGTCGAGGAGGAGGATGACATCTTGCGCCCCTCGGCCGCCCGCTACGCCTTCCTCGCCATGATCGACGTGGTCTCGCAGATCGTCGCCACGCGCATGCAGGCCCGCGCCATCGGCTCGATGCGCAAGATCAAGCACCAGCTCATCCTCAACCGCGACGGTGACGACACGCAGCCATTGGGAGATTGATGCCATCCTTCGAGGCTCGCCACGCTCGCGCCTCAGCATGAGGCCCGGAATGTTTTCTGCCCTCGTGGTGAGGGGTGAGGCCGATAGGCCGAGCCTCGAACCACCCGGGGGATTGATGCCATCCTTCGAGGCTCGCTACGCGCGCGCCTCAGGATGAGGCCCGGGATGTTTTCTGCCCTCGTGGGGAGGAGCGAGGCCGACAGGCCGAGTCTCGAACCACACCGCCCAGAGATTTGGAACCCTTATGCTTCTTCCCCTCCGTCTCGAAACCCGCTGGACCCCCGCGAGCCAGGGCGAGCCGCCGCTCTATGAGCTTCGGCTCACCAATGGCGGCCGCGACACACTCACCGGCTTCACGCTCGGCATCTCGGGTCCCGCCCGCATCGATCCGGCGGCGGCGATCGAGGGGGGGCGGCTCGTCGCGCGCCTCTCCAACCACACGGAGCTTGCCCCACCGGAAAACTTCGCGCTCGCGCCCGGCGCAACCTGGACGTTGCGCATTCGGGGCCTGAGCGATCCGCTCCGCCACTGGAGCGACGCG
>DASZTU010000176.1:0-19645 GCA_035547975.1 Devosiaceae bacterium
CCAACTCGCCGCACAAAGCAGCGGCTCAAATTCGCCGTTGCGGCTTACGCTGAGTGCCGGACACACATCGGCTCAGGGAAACGGCGCGACACTGTATGTCGACAGTGTCGACGATGGCACCAGTTCCGCGGCTTTCCATAGCCCTGCTCCGGAGTTTGCGGAGCGTTTTCGCGATCTGCTCGTCACGATCTACCAGCCGATGCTGCCCCTGCTCCTGGGACTCGGCATCGGGGGGTTCTTGCTCGCGGTAGTCCTTGCTGTCCGGAGGCGAGTTGCAGGACATCTTTTGGCTGTAGCGGCGGCAGGTTGGCTCTTAGTCGCAACCCGCATTTTCTTGCTGGCGCTTGTCGACATCAGCTCATTCCCTGCCGCTACCTTTCAATACGCGCAGCCTGCGGCCTATCTCGCGGCCATGTCGGCTCTTCTTTCCCTCGGCGCGCTCCTTGCCGGATGGCGAGCGCCCCGGGCGCAGTCGGGGTCCGCGGCCTTCAGTGGAGAATCTGGCTGAGGAAGAGCTTCGTCCGCTCGTGCCGCGGGTGAAGGAAGAATTCTTCGGGTTCGTTCTGCTCGATGATCTGGCCCGCGTCCATGAAGATGACGCGGTTGGCGACTTGCCGGGCAAAGCCCATCTCGTGCGTCACGCAGAGCATCGTCATGCCTGATGCCGCGAGGTTCACCATGACGTCGAGCACTTCCTTGATCATCTCGGGATCGAGCGCGGAAGTCGGCTCGTCGAAGAGCATGATGTGCGGGTTCATGCAGAGCGACCGCGCGATCGCGACGCGCTGCTGCTGGCCGCCCGACAGCTGGCCCGGATATTTGTTCGCCTGCTCGGGGATCTTGACGCGCTCCAGATAGTGCATCGCGATCTCCTCGGCCTCTTTCTTCGGCATCTTGCGCACCCAGATCGGCGCGAGCGTGCAGTTCTCGAGGATGGTGAGGTGCGGGAAGAGGTTGAAGTGCTGGAACACCATCCCGACCTCGCGCCGCACCTCGTCGATCTTCTTGAGGTCGTTGGTGAGTTCGATCCCCTCGACGATGATCCTGCCCTTCTGGTGCTCCTCGAGCCGGTTGATGCAGCGGATCAGCGTCGATTTGCCGGAACCCGATGGCCCGGCGATGACGATGCGCTCGCCCTTGTTTACCCTCAGGTTGATGTCCTTGAGGACATGGAAATCGCCGAACCACTTGTTGACGTCGATCATGTCGATGGCGACCTCGTCGGAGATCGTCATCTTCGAGCGGTCGACGGGCGGATCGGGAACGATGTTGGTTTCGCCGAGGCTCATGGGCGCGCGGGCTCCTGCCTATCCTCTGCGGCCGGCCGACAGCCGCCGTTCAATGAACTGGGAATACTGGCTCATCCCGAAGCAGAAGAGCCAGAACACCACGGCCGCGAAGAATAGGCCGGTCGGGGGCGTCTGGTAGGAGGCCCAGACGGGATTGCCAAAACTCTGCCGAACGACGCCGAGGAGTTCGAAGAGGCTGATGATGTAGACGAGGCTCGTATCCTTGAACAAGCCGATGAAGGTGTTGACGATGCCGGGGATGACGATCCGCAGGGCCTGCGGCAGGATGACGAGGCGCATCATCTGCCAGTAACGCAGGCCGAGCGCCCGCGCTCCCTCGTATTGCCCCGCGGGCACGGCCTGGAGGCCTCCCCGGATCACCTCCGCCATATACGCCGAGGCAAAGAGCGCGACCCCGATCAGGGCCCGCAGCAGCTTGTCGAAATCGACGCCGGGCGGCAGGAACAGCGGCAGCATCACGCTCGCCATGAAGAGCACGGTGATCAGCGGCACGCCGCGGCAGAACTCGATGAAGACGATCGACAGGAGCCGGATCACCGGCATGTCCGACCGGCGCCCCAGGGCGAGGACAATGCCGAGCGGCAGCGACACGACGATGCCGACCAGGGCGACGACGATGGTCAGCATCAGCCCGCCCCAGCGCGCGGTTTCGACCACCGGCAGGCCGAAGCCGCCGACCAGCAGCCAGACGCTGACCGGAACCAGCACGATCAGGAAATTGAGGTTGAGCCGCTTGAAAGGCGCCGCGGGAATCGCGAACGGCACGAGGCCGATGATGAGCAGGGCAAAGAAGAGATCGACGCGCCAGCGCTCGCCGTCCGGATAGAGCCCATAGATGAACTGCCCGAAATTGGCCTCGACGAAGGCCCAGCACGCGCCGTCCGGGTGGGCGACGCAGGCCGTCCGGTCCTCCCCGCTCCACGCCGCGTTGACGAGGGCCCACTGGATGAGCGGCGGAATGACCCAGGCGAGAAAGGCGACGCCGCAGAGGGTCAGGAGGGCATCGGAGAAGCTGGCAAAGAGGTTGGCGCGCACCCAGGCGATGGGCCCCGCGACGCGTCGCGGCGGCGGCTGCGCCTCGAGCATCTGCTCGCGCACGAAGATGAGGTCGGTCTGGGCCTGGATGTCCGACATGCCCCGCCCTATCGCTCGACCAGCGCCATGCGGCGGTTGAAGACGTTCATCGCGTAGGAGGTGATGAGGCTGAGGCCGAGATAGACCACCATCCAGATGAACACCACCTCGACGGATTGCCCCGTCTGATTGAGCACCGAGCCGCCGATCGCGACGAGGTCGGCAAAGCCGATGGCGACGGCGAGGGAGGAGTTCTTGGTGAGGTTGAGGTATTCGCTGGTGAGCGGGGGGATGATGACCCGGAACGCCTGCGGCAGCACGACGAGGCGCAGCGTCAACCCGCCGCGGAGGCCGAGGGCACTGGCCGCCTCGGTCTGCCCGGCGCTGACCGCCATGACCCCGGCCCGCACGATTTCCCCCACGAAGGCGGCCGTATAGAGCCCCAGCGAAACCACGAGTGAAACGAATTCGGGCGAGACCTCCATGCCGCCGCTGAGGTTGAAGCGCGTCTTGACCGGAACATCGAACGTGACCGGCGCCCCGCTCAGCATGTAGACGGCGACCGTCAGCAGGGCGATGACGATAAGGCCCGCGCTGATCGCCGGAAATTGCCGCCCGGTGCGGGCCTGCCGGCGCCGCGCCCAGCGGCCGATCGCGAACGCCAGGAGAACGCCCGCGAGGAGCGCCACGGGCGTCCACCAGAAGTCATCGGCAAAGATCGGTCGCGGCATGAAGAAGCCACGGTTCGAAAGCGATATGCCGAGCCCGAATTGCACCGCATTGCGCGGGTCGGGAAGCGCCCCGATCACCGCGAAATAGAGAAACAGGATCACGAGCAGCGGCGGGATGTTGCGGAAGCTCTCGATGTAGAACGCGGCGAGAGTACGGATCAGCCAGTTCTTCGAGAGCCGCGCCACCCCGAGCAGGAGGCCGACGATCGTCGCGATCGCAATCCCGAGGAGCGACACGATGATGGTGTCGACGAGCCCGGCCAGCAGCGCAAAGCCGTAGGTGCTTTCCGGGGTGAAGGGCAGGAAGGTCTGGACATTGAACCCGGCCCGGTCGCCGAGAAAGCCGAAGCCGGAGGCGATATGGAGCTGGGCGAGGTTCTGGACCGTGTTGCGGACGAACCAGCCGATGAGGAGGATGACGACGAGGAGGAGCGCGGCCTGGACCACGAAGCTGCGGACGGCCCGGTTGCCCAGCCAGTTTGTGCGGCCGGGCGGGCCCTCCGATGCCGCTGTCGCCATGCCTGCCGCTCCGCCAGAAGGTCGGCTCCACCGGCTGGGCCGGCGGAGCCGGATCGGTGTCAAACGATCGGCATGCCGTACTGAATGCCGCCGTTGTTCCAGAGATTGTTGAGGCCGCGGTCGATCTTCAGCGGCGAATCCTTGCCGACGTCCTTTTCGAAGATCTCACCGTAATTGCCGACATTCTTGATGATGTTGTAGGCCCACTTGGCATCGAGCCCCATCGACTTGCCGAAGTCGCCGGTGACGCCGAGGAGCCGCTGGATCGCCGGATTGGCCGATTTCAGCATGTCGTCGACGTTTTCCTTGGTGACCCCGAGTTCCTCGGCGTTGAGCAGCGCGTAGTGCGTCCACTTGACGATGTTGAACCACTGCACGTCGTCCTGGCGCACCAGCGGCCCGAGCGGCTCCTTGGAGATGACCTCCGGCAGGATGATGTTGTCGTCGGGATTCTTGAGCTGCAGGCGATAGGCGTAGAGGCCCGAGGCATCCGTGGTGAAGGCGTCGCACCGGCCGCTGTCATAGGCGGCGACGACGTCGTCCTTCTTCTGGAACACCACCGGATTGTACTTCAGGTTGTGCTGCTTGAAGTAGTCGGCGAGGTTGAACTCGGTATCCGTGCCCGCGGCGACGCAGATCGAAGCGCCGTCGAGATCCTTCACATGGGCGACGTTGAGCTCCTTCTTCACCATGAAACCCTGGCCGTCATAGTAGTTGACGCCAGCGAACATGAAGCCGAGTTGGGTGTCGCGCGACATGGTCCAGGTGGTGTTGCGCACCAGAAGGTCGATTTCGCCCGATTGCAACGCCGGGAACCGCTGGGTGGGATCGAGCGGCGTGAACTTGACCTTGGTGGGATCGCCGAAGATGGCCGAGGCGACGGCGCGGCAATAGTCCACATCGAGCCCGGTCCAGTTGCCGTTCTGGTCGGGAATGCCGAAGCCGGGAAGCCCCGTCTCGACGCCGCACTGCAGGAACCCCTTTGCCTTGACCTGATCCAGGGTCCCGGCCGATGCGGCGCTCACGGTCCCGGTCAGCGCCAGAGCGGCAACGGCAAAAAGTGATAGAAGCTTTGATTTCATCCCGATAATCCCTCGGTTTGGTTTTCGTGACGCTTCGGGCTCAGGCGGGCAAAGCTGCCCACGCCCAGAAGCCCAACACCCCCGGAGGCCCGATCATCCGGGCGGGGGCGAAGACACATGCCACGATCTTTGAGCATCAAGGGACACTTTGCCGGCGCGGTCAAGCGCTGATGGCCGTGGCCCGCCCGGCCGCCCGGGCCGCTATGGCGGCAGATCGGCAAACCCTGAAGAACATCGCGCGTGATGCGCTGCTGTTACTTCGGCCGGCAAACAAAGGCCGCGAGAACGGCAAGTTCCTGCCTCCGTTCCCGGGCCGAAGAAGAGTATCGCGAGGGACGCCGCGCCCGCGCGTCGACGCCGTGGCGCTCTCGTGCCCCACGGGCGTCAACGGAGGCGTTTTGGGGCGGAAACGCCGCCGCCCCGTGCGGCAGATCAGGCCTCGG
Organism: Devosiaceae bacterium; assembly: GCA_035547975.1. Classification (GTDB taxonomy): domain Bacteria; phylum Pseudomonadota; class Alphaproteobacteria; order Rhizobiales; family Devosiaceae; genus DASZTU01. The sequence continues at coordinate 5,160 of DASZTU010000176.1, forward strand.
GCACCCAGACGAGCATCGAGCCTTTGCCGCGGTTGGCCCAGAGATAATAGGGAACGGCGGTGAGCGTCGCCTCGCCCTCGCCCGGCGGCTCCGTGCGATAGAGCGTGTGCGACCAGTCGCCGTCGCGGAGCTTTTTGGCGGGGGCCGTGATCGTCACCACCCCGTCGAACAGGTCGGCCCGCGTCGAGGACTTGAGCTCGGCCGTCCGGGGAAGCTTGAAGCGCTGCACCGGCCCGCCATTGTCGACCTCCTCGATGCAGTAGACCAGCGGACCGCGCCTGAGCGCCACCCGGCCGACGTCCATCTGCACGTTGGGATTGGCGTAGCTGCGCTCGGCCGGCATGGGCAGGTCGAGCGCGATCGTGTCGCCCTTCTGCCACTCGCGCTCGATGGTGAGGTAGCCCTTGTCGGGCGTGCCGCCGACCGCCGCTCCATTGACGGTGACGCTCCACTTCTTGGCCCAGCCGGGGATCCTGAGCTTGATCGGGAAGCGCGCCGGCGCCTCGGGATCGACGGAAATCTTGATGTCACCGGACCAGGGATAGTTCGACTCCTCGCGCAAAAACACCTTGCCGCTCTTGAGCGGCACCGTCGTCGAAATGCCGCCATAGAGGTTGAAGGCGATCGCGTCGTCCGAATGCGAGACGAAATAGCCGCCGACCGAGGCGACGAGCCGGCTCACGTTCATCGTGCAGCACGGGCAGACGTGCCAGTCCCAGCGCTCCGCCATGCCGATGGATTCGAGCGGATTGGCGTAGAAATAGTGTTCGCCGTCGCGGCTGAGGCCGGAGAGCGCCCCGTTGAACAGCCCGAGTTCGAGGATGTCGGCGTACTTGCCGTCCATGTCGAGGTGAAGCATGCGCTGCGCCCAGAAGATCAGCGCCACCGTTGCGCAGGTCTCGGCGTAGGCGGTTTCGTTCGGCAGGTCGAAATCGTGCGTAAAACCCTCGTTGTGCGCCGAGGGGCCGAGGCCGGCCGTGATGTACATCTTGGTTTCCATCACGTCGTTCCAGAGCACTTCGCAGGCGTGCTTGAGCCCCTCGTCGTTGAGCTCGGCGGCGAGATCGGCCATGGCGGTGTACATGTACATCGCCCGGACGGCGTGCCCGACGACCTTGTCCTGCTCGCGCACGGGCTTGTGCGACTGGTTGTATTCGTAGGTCTTGGCCCAGTAGTCCTTGGGGTCCGAGCCGCGCGCATAGGCCTCGACGTCGAAATAATGCGGCGGCTGCTTGCCGCGCTCGTTGATGAAGTAGGTGGCGAGGTCGAGGTGCTTCCTCTCGCCGGTGAGCCGATAGAGCTTGATCAGTGCGATCTCGATTTCCTGGTGCCCGGGATAGCCGTGCTTCTGGTTCGGCCCCGGCCCGAAGGTCTCGCGGATATGGGCGACGTAGCGCTCCATGATGTCGAGCCAGCGGCGGCGGCCGGTCGCCTGGTAATAGGCGATGGCGCCCTCGAGCATGTGCCCGGCATTGTAGAGCTCGTGATTGTCCCTGAGGTTCGTCCAGCGCTTGTCGGGCTCGCGGCCGAGATACCAGCAGTTGAGATAGCCGTCGGGTGCCTGCGCCTTCTCGAACTTGTCGACGATCTCCTCGATCATCGCCTCGATCTTTTCGTCGCGCCGATGCGACAGGGCATAGCTCGCCGCCTCGATCCACTTGCCGATGTCGGAATCCCAGAACACCTGCACGGTGAAACCGTGGTTGTTGCGCGGGAAGCGCAGCGGCGGCGGCGGCTGCTTGAGCTCGAGGGATTCGAGGAGCTTGTACTCGCCGAGCTTCTTGTGCTGGCTCGGGATGGTCCGCGCGAGCACGGTGTCCAGCCGCTCCTTCCAGAATGGGCCTTCGAGCCGCACATCGGCGAACCCAACAGGCAGGAACTTGGCCATTTTCGGTTTTCTCCCAGAGGATCGTTAGCCGGCCGGGGGCCGGTCAGTTTGAAGGTTGCGAAGCGCCGCAGGAATCGCGCACGACGAGCGTGCAGGGCAGCCGGTGGACGCCCGACAGGCGCTCGCCGGCGATCATGGCGATCAGCCGCTCGCCCGCCTCGCGTCCGAGTGTCTTGAGGTTCATGTCGACCGAGGTGAGCGGCGGCCGGGCCCCCGTCACCATCACGTCCCAGTTGTCGAACCCCACCACGGCGACGTCTTCGGGCACCTTGATGCCGCGCTCGCGCAGCGCATCGAGCGCGCCGCGGGCGATCATGTCGTTGCCGCAAAAGAGCGCATCCGGCGTGACGGCTTTTCCGTCGAAAAGGTCGGCCACCGCCTCGCGCCCCGAGGCTTCCGACCACTTGCCGTTGCGGAAGAAGCCGGGGAGCTCCTTGAGGCCGGCCGCCTCGAGCGCGGTCGAATAGCCGCGGTGCCTGAGCGCCACCGCGTCGAAATGCGCGGGACCGGTGAGGTGGGCGATGCGCTTGCGCCCGAGCCGGATGAGGTGCTCGGTCGCAAGCCGCGCCCCGCCCTCGTCGTCCGGCAGGAGCGACAGCGACCCCGCCTCGTCGCCCTGCGCGAAGACGTAGATCACCGGCAGCTTCCCTACATATTGCGAAACCCCGGAGCGCCGGTCGGAGCGCCGCGCCGTCACGACGAGGCCGTCGATGCGCTTGCCGAGCAGCTGGTCGAGGTGCCGCCGCTCGCGCGCCGGATCGTCCGTCGCATTGCACATGAAGACGGCGATGCCCTGCTCGGCGAGCCTGTCCTCGAGCGCCTCGACGATGGGGAAGGCGAAGCGCCCGAAACTGTCGTTGGAGATGATCCCGACCGTCATGGACTTCGCCCGGTGGAGGCTCTGCGCCAGGTTGTTCGGCCGGTAGCCGAGGTCGCGCGCGGCCTTCAGCACCTTGTCGCGCGTCTCGAGGCTGAGGCGGCCATTGCCGTTGAGGGCCTTGCTCGCCGTACCGATCGAGACGGACGCGAGCCGCGCCACGTCGCGGATCGTGGGCGTGCCGCCGCGGCCGGGCGCCGCCTCTTCCGGCACGGCCATGTTGCTGTGGTCGGCCATCGACTTACTTCACGGCCCCGCTGAGCAGGCCCGATACGTAATACTTCTGCAGGAACACGTAGATCGCGACGCACGGGATGATCGAGATGATGATGCCCGCCTGCAGCGCGCCCCAGTCGACGGCGCCGAAATGGCCGGTGCGCACGCTGACCAGCATGATCGGCACCGTGAACTCGGTCTCCTTGTTCATCAGGATCAGTGCCGCGAGGAGCTCGTTCCACGAGGTAATGAAGGCAAAGAGCGCGATCGTCACGACGCCCGGCAGGACCAGCGGCAGCGCCACCCGGGAAAAGCACTGGAAGGAGCCCGCGCCGTCGATCACCGCCGCTTCCTCGAGCTCCCGCGGCACGCCCTCGAAATTGTTGCGCATCAGGTAGACGCTGAACGGCACCTGCAGCATCGCGTGGATGATGGCGAGCCCGAACTGCGAGTTCGCGAGTCCCACCTTGGCGAAGTCGAGATAGAGCGGCGTCAGCAGCGCCTGGTAGGGGATCATCAGCGGCAGGAGGAGCAGCAGAAACAGCACCTCCTTGCCGCGGAAGCGGAAGCGCGCGAGCCCATATCCCGCCGGCACCGCGATCACCACCACGATGAGGATCGCGTAGATCGCGACCATCAGGCTGTTGGAGACGTAGCTCCAGAGCCCCGCCTGGTAGTTGAAGATCTTGACGTAGTTCTCGAGGCTTAGGGCGCGCGGCAGATAGGTCGGGGGCGACGCGGAGGCATCGGCCGTGGTCTTGATCGACGCGAAGAACGACAGGACGATCGGGGCGAGCATCAGGGCGGCGATGAACACGGCGACCGCGCCCACGAGATAGCGGATCGGCGCCCCTGCCTCGGTGGCCTGGCTCGCGGGCGCCGCGCGCACGCGGCGTTGGGCGATGACGGCGTCGCTCATGCCGGGCTCCTCCGGGCGGTAAGGGTGATCTGGATGGCGGCCCCGACCATGATGATGGCGGTCAGGATCACCGAAAGCGCCGAGCCATAGCCGAGCTGGAACTTGATGAACGAGCTCTGGTAGATCCAGTAGACGGAGGTGAAGGTGAGCCCGCGCGGGCCGCCGCCGGTCATGATGTAGAGCTGCTCGAAAGCGAGCATCGAGCCGATCGCGGAGATCAGCGTCACGAGGAGGATTGTTCGCGAGGTGAGCGGCAGGTAGATGTGCGTGACGCGCTGCCAGTAGGTCGCGCCGTCGATCAGCGAGGCTTCCGTCACGTCGCGGCTGACGCCCTGGATCGACGCAACGAAGAGGATCATGCCGAAGCCGATCACCTTCCAGACGACCGAGATGATCACCGCCCAGAGCGCCCAGTCGGCGCTCGAGAACCAGACGATCATGTCCTGGGCGATGTGGAGGTCGACCAGCGCCTTGTCGAAAAGCCCCACCTGCTGGTCGAAGAGCCAGAACCAGAGGAGGCTCGAGGTGCCGAGGCCGATGACCACCGGCAGGAAGATGACGCCGCGCGCGAACTGCAGGATCGGCCGGTTGGTCGCGGTCAGGAGCGCCAGGAGGTACCCGCCGATCATCAGGATCGGGGTGATGTAGACGGTGTATTTGACCGTAAAGCCCAGCGCCTTCCAGAAGTTGGAATCGTGCCAGATGCGCTCGTAATTGGCCCAGCCCACCCAGCTGCCGCCGCCCAGGAGCGAGGCGCTGGTGAATGAGGTGTAGATGAGCTGGCCGAAGGGAATCAGCACGAAGGCGAGCACGAACAGCAGCGCCGGCGCCATGTAGAGCAGGCCCGCGAGTTCTTTGTTCCGCATGCGCATGGTCAATTCCACTGCAAGGGCACGCCTGGTCGGCGGCGGTCCTGTCGAATGCCGGCCGCACGGAAAAAGCCCGCGCGGCCGGAGGGAGGAAAATGCGCGCCCTTACTGGGACGCGATCTGCTCCATGGCCTCGCGCGCCGTGTTGATGGCGCCATCGACGTCACCGTCGAAAATCGCCGTCTGCAGCATCTGAATCCACGGGCTCGAATCCGAGTTGACCATGTCGTTGTAGTGCAGCACGCCCGGCACGTACCCGATGCCGACCGCCTTGGCCGTGGTCACCACGCGCGGATCGGTAAAGTACTTGTTGTCGGCAAGCACCGGCCGCGACGGGATGATGTTGTTCTTGGCCAGCCCCTCGAGCTGCGCCTCGTCGGTCAGCTCCCAGTGGATGAACTGCTTGGCGAGATCGGCGTGCTGAGACTTGGCGGGAATGGCGATCACGTCGCCGCCCACGAAGGCCGAATGCTCGCCCGCCTTGAGGCCCGGGAGGAACCCGATGCCGAAGTTCATGTCCGGCTTGTCGTGCTTGAGGGCCGAGATGGCGAAGCCGCCCGTGCCCTGGATGCCGATCTTGCCGGTCTCGAAGGTGGCAAGGAAGTTGGCGCCGTTGTCGGCCTGCGCGCTTTCGGGGATGAGCTTTTCGTCCCACATCGCCTTCATGACGTTGAGGACGCCCGCGACGCCGTCACCCGTGAGGGCCTTGTCGCCAGGCTTTTTCGGCAGCATCACCGAACCCGCCGCGACCATGAGCGGCGAGGTCACGAAGATGTTGCAGCCCGGGCAGGCGCCCGAGAAGTAGTAGCCATAGGTGTCGTTGCCGAGCGCCGTGATTTTCTTCGCGTCTTCATGGATCTCGTCCATGCTCTCGGGCGCCTTGTCGGGGTCGAGCCCGGCCGCCTTGAACAGGTCCTTGTTCCAGATCAGCACCGAGACGTCCGGGGTGAAGCCGGCGCCATAGATCTTGCCGTCCCAGGTGGCGATGTCCTTGTAGGCCTGCGCCACGCTGTCGTAGTTGGGGTCGGCCTTGAGGTCGTCGGTCAGGTCGAGCAGCGCCCCCGAGTTCATGAAGTCGGCCATGTAGACGAGGTCGAACGACACCATGTCGGGGACATCGCCCGACTGCGTGCCGGTCGCGAGCTTGGTGACCATCTGGTTGTCGGGGATGACCGTCACCTGCACCTTGTCGTCGTGGCTGGCATTCCACAGGTCGATCATGTGCTGCGCGGCCTGCGCGCCCGAGGCGCGGACCCACATGGTGAAGTCCGTCGCCATGGCGGGCACGGCCACCAGAGCCGATGCCGCCACCCCGAGCGCCAGCGCGCTGGAGAGCAGTCTCAGTTTCATCGATTGTTCCTCCCTCGGATTAAGCGCGTCCCCGGCCCGTTCGCCTGCTGGCCACGCAGAAAAGCTTTTCCCACCCACCCCCGATCTTTCGGCTTTTGGAGGCCGGCCCGGGCGGTGGGAAAAGCTTTTCTCACTTCAAGAAAGCATGAGTTGCCGGGTCGGGCAAGAGGGGCCCCTGCAAAAAACACGGGCAAGGAAAGAACGCTTGCGGGCCGCCCCTTGCGAGCCCCCTCGCGGGGGGGTCCTACTCGGCCGCGACCGCTGCCGGGCTCCGCCGCGGGACGCCGACGCGCAGGCGGCGGTCAGAGAGCGACAGGAACCCGGCAAACGCCATGATCACCGCGCCGATCCAGATGCAGGTGACGTAGGGCTTGAACCAGGCGCGGACCACATAGGTCCCGCCCTGCCCCTTTTCGCCGAGCTGGATGTAGAGCTGGGAGAGCCCATAGGTGGTGATCGAGGCCTGCGTGGTGGGCTGCCGGCTCGCCGTATAGACCCGCTTTTCGGCCGCGACCTGCTGCGTGCCTCCCCCTGGCGCCGTCACCGTGAAGACGCCGCGCTCGGCGGCGTAGTTGGGGCCCGGCACGTCCTCGACCGTGTCGAAATGGAGCGTGTAGCCGGCAACGCTCGCCGTCGCGCCGGGGGCCATCGTGGTGACGAGTTCGCTCGGCCAGGCCGAGACGGCGACGATGCCGATCACCGAAATCCCGACCCCCGCATGGGCGAGCGCCGTCGACCAGGCGCTGCGCTTGAGGCCGGCGAGCCGCCGCCAGCTTTCGAGCGGGGCGATGCGCCCGATCTTCGCCCGGTCGACGAGCTCGGCAATGGCGCCGAACGCCACCCAGAAGCCGAGCAGGATGCCGAGCGGGGCGAGCGAAACCGACCAGCCGGCGAGGGCAAAAACGACGATCGCCCCGAGCACCGCCGCGACGATGGCGCCCGTGAGCCGCTCGACCACCGCGACGAGGTCGCCCCGCTTCCAGGCGAGGAAGGGACCCATCGGCAGGAGGATGAGGAGCGGCACCATGAGCGTGCCGAACGTCAGGTTGAAGAACGGCGCGCCGACCGAGATGGTCTTGCCGAACACCGCCTCGAGGATCAGCGGATAGAGCGTGCCGACGAGCACGGCGGCGAGCCCCGTCGCGAGGAAGAGGTTGTTGAGGATCAGCGCGCCCTCGCGGCTGATCGGCGCGAAGAGGCCCCCCGCGCGAAGCGAGGAAGCGCGCAGCGCGAAGAGCGTAAATGCGCCGCCTATGAAGAGCGCCAGCAGCACGAGGATGACGACGCCCCGTGTGGGGTCGGTGGCGAAGGCGTGGACCGAGGTCAGCACGCCCGAGCGCACGAGGAAGGTGCCGAGGAGGCTGAGCGAGAAGGTGATGATGGAAAGAAAGACCGTCCAGATCTTGAGCGCGTTGCGCTTTTCCATCACCAGCGCCGAGTGGAGCAGCGCCGTGCCGGCGAGCCAGGGCATGAAGCTCGCGTTCTCGACCGGGTCCCAGAACCACCAGCCGCCCCAGCCGAGCGTGTAGTAGGCCCAGTAGGACCCCATGGCGATGCCGAGTGTCAGAAAGCACCAGGAAAGCAGCGCCCAGGGCCTCACCCAGCGGGCCCAGGCGGCGTCGATCCGCCCCGAAACGAGGGCAGCGATCGCAAAGCTGAAGCAGATCGAAAACCCGACATAGCCCGTATAGAGGAGCGGCGGGTGCACCGCGAGGCCGGGATCCTGGAGGATCGGATTGAGGTCCTGCCCCTCGAGCGGCGCGGGGTTTAGCCTCAAGAACGGGTTCGAGGTGAAGATGGTGAAGCCGTCGAACGCGGCGACCAGCAGCGACTGCATGGCGAGGACCAGCGTGAGCAGGGTCGGCGGCAGGTTGGACCCGAACGTCGCGACCGCCGCCCCGAAGGCGACGAGGATCGAGATCCAGAGCACCATCGAGCCTTCATGGCTCCCCCAGACGCTCGTGACCTTGTAGATCAGCGGCATCAGCGAATGGGAATGCTGGTAAGCGAGGGCGAGCGAGAAGTCGGAGCTGACGAAGGCATTGATCAGCGACGCGAACGCCGCGGCGACGAGCACGAACTGCAGCACCGCCGCCTGGCGGAGATAGAGCGTCACCCGCCCCTCCGCCCGCCAGTAGGCAAAGCCCATCACCGCCGACATCGCGGCCACCGCGAAAGCGAGGATCAGGGCGAAATGACCGAGTTCGATGGTCAAGGGCAGCTCCGAAGTTCGGTGGCCGGGAATGCTTTTCCCCAATTTCGATCGGGGCCGGACGTTCCTGCGCCATAGCGTCCCAAGCCACGTGAGCGACGTCCGCTGCGGCCCGGAATGCCGATGGTTCCGGCTTCTATACCTTCGAGCCGACCGGTGCACCCCCCGGCACAAACTCGTGTGCGCACGCGGCCGCGAAGCCCCTTACGCCAATTCGAGCGGGCGCTCGACCGCGGCGGGAATCCGCACCCGGAAGTCGGCCCCGCCCTCGACCGAATCCTCGACCCAGATCGCCCCGCCATGGAGGCTGACGATGCGCTGGCAAATGGCGAGGCCGAGCCCGGCCCCGTCGGGCTTCCCCGCCATGGTATCGCCGAGCTGGCGGAAGCGCTCGAAGACGGTCTGCCGGGCGGCGCTCGGCACGCCCGGACCATTGTCGGCGACCGAGAGCTCGAAATCCCCCTGCGCCCGCCGCAGCGAAAGCCTCGCCCGCCCGATGCCGGCCGGCGCGAACTTTGCCGCGTTCCCCAGAAGGTTGATCAGCACCTGCAGCAGCCGGTCGCGGTCGCCCCGGACCGTCGCGGGTTCGACCTCGATCCGAACCTCGAGCCCGACGCCCCGCTCGGCGAAGATTTGCTGCATGGCGAAGGCGGCTTCGCGCACCAGCTGGGCCAGGTCGACCTCCGCGTGCGCCGCCGGCAGCCCTGCCTCGCCGATCCGGCTGAGGTCGAGGAGCTGGCCGATGAGGCGCGTCAGCCGTTCCGATTCGGCGACGACGATGCGCAGGAATTCCTGCCGTTCGGCCTCGCTGATGTCCGTGTGGTGGCGGAGGATTTCGGAAAAGGCCCGGATCGAGGCGAGCGGCGTCCTGAGCTCGTGGTTGACGGTCGCGACGAAATCGTCCTTGAGCCGGTCGAGCTCCTGCAGCCGTTGATTGGCCTGCTTCAGCTCGGCCGTCGCCGCCTCGAGCGCCTGGTTGGCTTCGACGATGCGCGAGGTCTCGTCGAGGATGCGCATCACCTCCTCGAGGCCGAGCGGCTCCTCTTCCACGATGGCGCCGACGAGCACGCGCGCGGAAGCGGCCCCGATCGCGCCGCCCAGGAGCCGCTCGTAGAAGAGGACCGTCTCGGGGTCGGCGCGCACGACGGTCGCCGGATCGACCCCGCGGGCGCGGGTCCACTCGGCAAAGGCCGCCGCCGTCCGCTCGCGGCCGAGGAAGCGCGAGGCGAGCGCATCGAGATCGGGGATCTGCGCCGTGCGGCGCCAGAGCTGCGCGGCGCCCGGGTTGTCCGCATCGACGAAGAGCGCCGCGTGGGCGCGGTCGACCGGCTGCTGCCGGCCGAACAGGGAAACGCCGAGCAGCGCCCCGACATTGGCGAGCATCGACCAGAAGGTCGCGTGCGTCACCGGATCGATCCCGGTGAGGCCGAACAGCGAATGCGGCCTGAGGAGCCCGATGCCGAACGGCCCGGCGGCGATCAAATCCGCGACCGCCGGGAACTGCGTGAAGGAGGGGATGAGCAGGGTATAGCACCAGACCGAGAACCCGGCGGCGATCGCGGCGATCGCTCCCGCCTTTGTGGCTCCGCGCCAGAAGAGCCCCGCAACCAGCGCCGGGGCGAACTGCGCCACCGCGACGAACGACATGAGCCCGATCGAAACCAGCGCCAGCTCGGCCCTGTCCTGCCGCATGTAGAGGAAGCCGAGAGCCATCACGGCGGCCATCACCGCCCGCCGCACCCAGAGCAGCAGCCGCGTGAGGTCCGCGCGCTCCGCGAGCCGCAGCGCCTCGACCCGCAGCAGCATCGGCATCACCACGTCGTTGCAGACCATGATGGAGAGCGCCGTGGTTTCGACCACCACCATGCTGGCGGAGGCCGAAACGCCGCCGAGGAAGGCGATGAGCGCGAGGAGCGGCTGCTGGCCGAGAAGCGGCAGCGCGACGACGAGATTGTCCGGGTTTTCGGTCGTCGGCAACAGCAGCCGCCCGGCGACCGCGATCGGCAGCACGAAGACGTTGATCAGAAGGAGGTAGAGCGGGAACTGCCAGGCCGCCTTGTCGAGATGCCGCTCGTCGACATTTTCGACCACCATCATCTGGAATTGCCGCGGCAGGGTCAGGGCGGCGGCCATGGCGAGGAACGTCATGGCGATCCAGGAATACCCGTAGCGGTCCGGCTCGGGCGTGTAGAGCGCGACGACATCCGGCGCGTGGGCCGCCTGCGCGAAGAGATCGCCGAACCCGTGGAAGAGGCCGAACACGACGAAGAGACCGATGAGCGTCAGGCTCAACAGCTTGAGCAGGGATTCCGCCGCAACCGCAACCACCATCCCCGGATGGTGCTCCCCGGGCGAAATCGCCCGGCTGCCGAACAGCATGGCAAAGAGCGTGAGGATGACCGCCGCCCAGAGCGATGCATCGAGCAGCGATGGCGGGTCGCCCGGCGCCGCGACCGTGCCCGTCAGCGCGGCGAACCCGTTGGAAATCGATTTGAGCTGCAGCGCGATATAGGGGATGAGCCCGATCACCGCGATGACCGTGACGAGCGCCGCGACGCCGGCCGAACGGCCATAGCGCGCCCCGATCAGGTCGGCGATCGAGGTGATCTGGTTCGCCTTGCTGACCCTCAGCATGCGCCGCACGAGGATGGGCGCGAGGATGAAGGCGAGGGTCGGTCCGAGGTAGATGGGCAGGAAGTCGAAGCCGCTCAGCGCCGCGCGTCCCACCGCGCCGTTGAACGTCCAGGAGCTGCAGTAGACCGCCAGCGACAGGGTATAGACGAGGCTCGACCCGGTGAGCCATCCGAGCCCCCTGCCCCGCTCCACGACCCACGCGACGGCAAAAAGGATGAGGAGGTACGCAACCGCGACGCCGAGGATCAGCGGCTGGCTCACCGCGCCGCCCCGCGATCGTCGGGGCCACCCGCCTCCCGTTTGGTGACGAGCGCCACGGCGAAGATCATCAGCGCCCAGCCGGCGAAAAGGTAGAGGTAGAGCGCCGGCAGCCCGAAGACCTGCCCGGAAAAGAGGTTGAGGATCGGCGGGTTGAACAGCACGACCCCGAGCGCGAAGAGGCCGATGAGGCGATCGCGGCGGGCAGCCCGGCGCAGCATGGTCAGGCCCGCTCCCGCCGCGGCCTGGCGAGCATCTCCGCGACCGCGTTCGCCACCTCTTCGATGGCGAAGGGCTTGGTCACATAGGCGTCGGCCCCGAGGGCGAGGCCGTTGCGCTGCTCGGCATCCTGGCCGCGCGCCGTGAGCATGATGATCCTGAGATCGTCATAGGCGGGATGGGCGCGCAGCGTCCGGCAGACTTCGAGCCCGTTGCCCCGCGGCATCATGAGGTCGAGCAGCAGCACATCGGGTGGCTCTGCCGCGACCGCCGCCAGCGCCTCGGTGCCGTCGCGCGCGGTCCGCACGAAATGGCCCGCCCGCTGCATGATGAAGGCCAGGGCGCGCAGGATGTTGGGGTCGTCGTCCGCGATCAGGATCGAGGCCGGAATCTCGTCTCCTCCCGGGCGTTTCTCCTCCCGCCCGTTTTGCCATGAGGGTAATTCTCTTGTTTTCCCCCGGCAAGCCTCACACTATGGGCGCGATCGCCATGCGGGAGGAGTGTGACGATGGCCCTGGGCGAAGTGCCCGGCAGTGTCGGTGAGCTCGCGGACGACGCATACGCCGCGGCCGAAATGCAGACGCGCATCCTCGTCGTCGAGGACGACAAGGACATCGCCCTGCTTCTGGCGCGCGAGCTGCGCGGCCTCGGCCACACGGTGGATGCGGTGTCCCTGGCGGAGGAGGCGTCCCTCGCTGCGCGCTCGAGCGACTACGCCATGCTGATCGTCGACCTCGGCCTGCCCGATGGCGACGGGCTGGATCTCGTGCGCGAGCTGCGCCGCCGCTCGGTCGAGGCGCCGATCCTGATGCTGACCGCACGCCGCCGCGTGCAGGACCGGGTGATCGGGCTATCGAGCGGCGCCGACGACTATCTCGTAAAACCCTTCGCCGTGCCCGAAATGCGCGCCCGCGTGACCGCGCTGCTCCGGCGCCCGTCGCGCCGCCGCGGCCAGCGGATCGCCTTCGCCAATCTCCTGATCGACGGCGAGGCGCTCGAGGCGCTGGTGAACGGGGAGAGCCTGTGCCTCCCGCGCAAGCAGTTCCAGTTGCTGGAGCTCCTTGCCCGCCGCCGCAATCACATGACACCCAAGCACATGATCGAGGAAACGCTCTACGGCTTCGACGACGAGGTATCCGCCAACTCGATCGAGGCCCAGGTCTCAAAGCTGAGGCGCGCGCTCAATACCGCCGGGGCAGGCGTCCGCATCGAAACCCGGCGCGGCATCGGCTACCGGCTGGTCGGCGTCGATCCGGCGGCGCGTTGGAATGGCTGAGCCTGCCCCAAGCGCCGCCGACCTCGCGCTGATCGACCCCGACGGGCATTTTCGGCTCCGGCTGCTCGAGGACCGCCGCATGCTCGCCGGGGGTGACCGAAGCGAGGCGGGCCTCGCCGCCGTGATCCATCGGCTCGCGGGCGCTGCCGGCACCTTCGGCTATGGGGAGGTCGGTGCTATCGCGCTCGGGCTCGACGACCGCCTGGCCGAAGGCGGGCGCATCGGCGCCGATGACTTGGCGAGGCTCGTTGCAGCCCTCGACCGGGCCATCGCAAGGTCAGCCTAAAGTCAGCTTCAGGTCAGGTAACGGTCAGCCTCTTCCCCTCTACTGGCTCTCGGAGGCTGGCAGAGGGGGCCCGCTTCGGAAATTGCTGCCGAGGAGGGCAGCAATGGCCGTTCCCCATCTGCCGGCACGTGGACTGCGTGCACCGTGAGGCGCCGAGCAGATGGGAGGACGAAGATGAGCAACGAAAGCCTGTTTCGCCGCGGATTGAGCCGCCGCGCCGTACTGGCCGGCAGCGCCGGCCTCGCCGGTGCGGCGATGCTGCCGCGCATGGCGTTTGCCGAAGACCAGCCGCCGATCGGCACCTGGCCGGCCGGGTCGCAGGGCGACACGGTCAATATCGGCGTCGCGGTGCCGCGCACCGGCACCTATGCCGAAGTCGGCGAGGACGAACTCAAGGGCTGGGAACTGGCCGCCGAGCACATCAACACCGGCCATGACCTGATGAAGCAGTTCGTGCCGAACATGACCCAGGGTCTGCTCGGCAAGAAGGTTGCGCTGCAGGTCGCGGATTCGGGCGCCAAGCCGAACGACGCGGTGCAGGCGCAACAGCGCTTCATCTCCGAAAACAAGGTCATCCTGATGACGGGCTCGACCTCGAGCGCCGTCGCGGTGGCCCTCAACCACTTCGCCGACCAGCAGAAGGTGCTCTATCTTGCCGGCATCTCGGGGTCGAACGACACCACCGGAAAGGACTGCGTGCGCTACGGCTTCCGCCAGAACTTCTTCGGCCAGACCGCAGCCGCCGCCCTCGGGCCGGTGATGCTCAAGGTGTTCGGCAAGGGCCGGAAGGCGGCGTTCATGACGCCGGACTACACCTACGGCCACACCGTCACCAAGTCGATGAACGACTACCTGACCCAGCAGGGCGGCTGGACGCAGGCGACCGACCAGGTCTCCCCGCTCGGCACCCAGGACTTCAGCCAGTACCTGACCAACATCGCCAATTCGGGCGCCGAATTCATCATCAACGTGAACTTCGGCCGCGATCTTGTGCTGTCGACGCAGCAGGCCAAGCAGTTCGGTCTGTTGCCGCAGATGACGCTGGTGATCCCCTACCAGACGCCGTTCATCGCCAAGGACGTGGGGGCCGACACCACCGAAGGCGTCTACGCGGCGACCGACTTCTGGTGGACGCAGCAGGACCAGTATCCGCTGGCCAAGATGTTCGTCGAAGCGTTCCTCGCCAAATACGGCTACCGGCCGGAATGGGGCGCCGAGAACGCCTATGTCAGCTTCGCGCACTGGGCCCGCATGGTCACCCAGGCCGGCACCTTCTATCCGCCCGACGTCATCAAGACCTACGAGAAGGGTGAGACCATTCCCTCCCTGCTCGGAGACGTCCACTACCGGCCGGAAGATCACCAGTGCGTCCGCCCGGTCGTTATCGTCAAGGGCAAGAAGCAGAGCGACATGAAGAACCCGGAGGACTTCTGGGACGTGGTCGAAGTCGTGCCCGGCGAGGGACTGATGCAGGCCCCTGAT
>DASZTU010000177.1:0-8216 GCA_035547975.1 Devosiaceae bacterium
TCCGCAGCTATTGCCGGCTTCCCTGATCGTCGCGCCCCCGGCTGCCCATGACGCGACGGTAACCAAGCCTGTGCTCGCCTCGAGCTGGTCGGCCTATCTGCCGACTGCCCACGATCCGGTCCCCGGCGACGCGCCCGCCGCCCTTCCGGGCGACCTCACGGACGGTCAGGTCGGCGCCAGCGCCGCCAATGTCCGCTCGGGCCCCTCTTCCTCAAACCCGGTCAAGTTCGTGCTGCCTGCCGGCGAGAACATCCGCGTCGGCGAAAGCAGCGGCAGCTGGGTCCACGTCTATCGCCAATCCGGCGAGGACGGCTGGGTCTATCGGTCCCTGCTCGGGAAAGGCGCCCCGGCGGTTGCTGCAAGTCCGACGCGGCCCGCTGCCACCCCGACCGTCAAAGCCCCGCGGCCGACCCGGCAGGCAAATGCCGCCCCGCCGGCCTCGCCCAACAGTGGCCTCGTCGGCAAGTTCGCCCGGGCCGGGGTACCGGTCGAGGTCCGTGCCGCGCCCGCCGGCTATGCCGGGACCGTCTATGTCATCGAGCCGGGCGAGCCCTTCCGCATCGATGCCGCGCGCAACGGCTGGATGCACGTCCAGACGGCGGGCGGCGGGAGCGGCTGGATTCCGGGCTGATTTCATCCGCCGGACGAGTCAGGGTTTGAAGCCCCGGCGGATTTTGCTAAGCAGGCTCCGGACGACCCCGTAGCTCAGCAGGATAGAGCACAGGATTCCTAATCCTGGGGTCACGCGTTCGAATCGCGTCGGGGTCGCCAAGCCTTTCCGAATGCATGGGCATTGCTGCGTCCAGCACCGCGCGGCTGGCAATGCGAGTCCGAGCGCCCCGCCGAGACCCCACCAACACCCGAACCGGAGGCAGCGCCGCCGCCTCCGGTTGGCTCGTCACGAGAGCGTCCTCTTCCGGAAGGCTGTGGCCCGGGAGAATGCCGGGCCGTTTGCTCTCGGACAAGGACGAGGGGCCCCCGGTGGAACTACCCGGGGGCCGAGCAGCCTACTGCGCCAGCGCGGCGAAGATGGCGTTGAAGCGCTCCTGCGGGCGCTTGGGGTTTTTCACCGCCTCGGCGGCTTCGAGATTGGAGAGGTCGTTGCCGACGACGATCACCGCAACCATGCCGAGGCCGTAATGGGGCACGCACTTGACCGCGTAGACGCCCGGGACGGTGAAGGTCTCGGCCAGCGGCTGACCGAGGTCCCCTTTGAACGCGCTCGCGCCGGCCGGGATCATCCCGTCGATGCTCTGGACGTCATGGCCCTTGTCGGTGGGCTGGAAGGTGACGGTGTCCCCGACATTGATCCGGATCAGCTCCGGCTGGAACACCATGCTGCCCTGGTCGCCCTTGTTGAGCAGTTGCACGTCGACATTGGCGGCGAGCGCCGGTACCGCGCCGGCAACCAGCGCAAAGACGGCACCGACGACGGCGAGCCTGGTGAGATTCATTTTCTTCTCCTTAACTAATCAGCATTCCGGAATCACGAATTGTGATGACATGAGGCGTAATGTTCCTGGCGCCCCTGTTCTTTGATGCAGGACAAGTTTCCATCAGAATTGCATCCAGGCGATATTTCGCGCCCCTGTTTGCGCCATATCAAAGTCGAAGCCGGCCGGCAGCGTATGTTCATGCGCATGGGATCAAACCGATCCCAGTATTCCTTCCGGAGGCTAAAATGAATTTCGATAGGGCCCAATTGAGCCGGCGCACCATGTTGGCCGGCGTCGCCTTCACGACGGCCATGGGCGCCGTCGTGGCTGGAACCCACGCGGCCCTTGCGGACGATGACGCCACGCCCGCGGCTGAGGCCGCCGGCGACGCCCCCACCGACCTCGCGAAACTGCCGCGCATCAAGGTCGACCTCGTGGCGCCGCCGAACGTGCACGCCCACGAGCAGGTCGCGACCGGGGGGCCGGCGATCTACGAATTTTCCATGACGGTGCGCGAGAAGCCGATGGTCATCGACCAGGACGGCACGACCATCCAGGGCATGACCTATGACGGCACGGTGCCCGGGCCGATGATGGTCGTACACGAGGGCGACTATGTCGAACTGACCCTCGCGAGCGACGAGAACAACACGCTCCAGCACAACATCGACCTGCACGCCGCAACCGGCGGCGGCGGTGGCGGGGCGCTGACCCTCATCAATCCCGGCGAGCAGGTGAAACTGCGCTTCAAGGCGACGCGCATCGGCGCCTTCCTCTACCACTGCGCGCCGGGCGGCGAGATGATCCCCTACCACGTCTGCTCCGGCATGAGCGGGGCCATCATGGTCCTGCCCCGCGACGGTCTGAAGGACGGCCAGGGCAAGCCGCTCAAATACGACCGCATCTACTATGTGGGCGAGCAGGACTTCTACGTACCGCGCGACAAGGACGGCAAGTTCAAGACCTACGACAATGCCGGCGACCAGTATGTCGATGCGATCGAGGTCATGAAGGGGCTGGTTCCGACGCACGTGGTCTTCAACGGCGCGGCGGGGGCCCTCACGGGCAAGAACGCCATGCAGGCGAAGGTGGGCGAGAACGTCCTCATCATCCACACCACGCCCAACCGGGACACCCGCCCGCACATCATCGGCGGCCACGGCGACTATGTGTGGGAGGACGGCAAGTTCGAGAATCCGCCGAGCCTCGGCCTCGAGACCTGGCTGGTCGCCGGGGGTTCCGCGGCGGCGGCGCTCTACAAATTCCGCCAGCCGGGCGTCTATTCCTACGTCAACCACAACCTGATCGAGGCGATCTATCTGGGCGCAACCGCCCAGTTCAAGGTCGAGGGCAAGTGGGACGACGATCTCATGACCCTCCTCCAGAAGCCGACCCCGACGGCCGGTTGATCGACCGCTGATCGACGGCACTTGCCGGCCGGGCCCCTCCGGCCGGCGCCCCCATCCCGGATGGCCGAAATGCATGTCACCGCACGGCATCTGCACGACGCCGGGAGCATTCTGCTGCCGGCCGCGCTCCTCGCACTCCTCACCTCGACGCTGGTGGTCGAAACCGGGCTGGCGCCACGGCCCGATGTTACCGGTGCCGAGGCGGTCTCCCCGCCGGCGACGGTCGTCCTTGCGCCGCGCGCCTTCGACTTCCGCCCGTCGGGCGAGTTCGACCGGGCGGGCACGGCCGTGGCCCCGGCCCTCGAAAGGCTGCGGCGCGACCGGCCGCTCGAGATCATGACGCATGAGGTGACGGCGACCGACTACGCCCGCTGCGTCGGGGCGGGCGGCTGCAAGCCCGCTCATCCCCGGCACCACGGCACGGGCGACGTGCCGGCAACCGGCGTCAGCTTCAACGACGCGGTGAGTTACGCCGACTGGCTTTCGGCGCAAACCGGGGAGACCTGGCGGTTGCCCTCCGTCGAGGAATGGGACTTTGCCGCCGCCGGAATGGCCGTCGGCCACGGCACCGAGGGCCTCGACGGGGCCGCCGACCCCGCCCGGCCTTGGCTCGCGGCGCTCGATGCGGCCGAGGAACCCACAATCTCGCCGGCGCTGCGGCCCGTCGGGGGCTTCGGCTACAATGCCCTCGGCATCGGCGACCTGGGCGGCAATGTCTGGGAATGGACGTCGGACTGCAACAGCCGCACCCGGCTCCGCCCGGATGGCGGCACGATCACCCGGATCGAATCCTGCGGCGTTCGGATCCTCGAGGGCAGCCACCGCATGCCCCTCAGCGCCTTCGTCCAGGACGCCCGCGGCGGCGGCTGCTCGACCGGAACGCCGCCGGACAATCTGGGTTTCCGCCTCGTGCGCGAGCCGGCCTGGTACGACGGCCTGCCGATCGCCATCCGGCGTGTGCTCCGCCGGCTCTAGGGCGTTGTCGGCAGGCTGCCCCGGTCATATGGTGCGCGCGCACGAGGAACCGCCGTGGCTGCACCCCTGCTCGATCGCGCCCTGCTGCGCACCCTATCCCTGTTCGACAAGATGGATGACGCCGCCCTCGACGACGTCCTCGCCGGGGCGGCCGGCCGGCGCTACGCATTAGGCGATCTCGTCTTCGAACAGGGGGAGCCCGCGGCGAATTTCTATGTGCTGCTGCACGGAAGGCTCCGCGTCACCCAGGTGACGCCGCAGGGCCAGCAGATCGTCGTCCGCATGGTCAATCCGGGCGATCTGTTCGGCATCGCCCGCGCCTTGCAGCGGCCGGATTATCCCGGCACCGCGACCGCCGTCGCCGAAAGCGTGGCGCTGAGCTGGCCAATGTCGGCCTGGGGCACCATGATCGACCGCCATCCCCAGTTCGCGGTGGGGGCGATGAATACCATCGGGACGCGGCTGCAGGAAGCGCACACGCGCATCCGCGAAATGTCCACCGAAGCGGTCGAGCGGCGCGTCGGCCACGCCGTGCTCCGCCTCACGCGGCAGGCGGGCAAGCAGGAAACCGAGGGTATTCGCATCGATTTCCCGGTCTCCAAGCAGGACCTCGCCGAGATGACCGGCACGACCCTCTACACCGTCTCGCGTATCCTCACCGCCTGGCAGGAAGCGGGAATCGTCGATTCGGGACGGCAGAAGCTGCTGGTTCGCGACCCGCACCGCCTGCTGCTCATCGCCGACGGGATCGAGGCGGGGCTATTGCGATGACGCTCTCCCCGATCGCGAGCTCGACGGCGGCCCGGAGGTCCTCGAGGGCGTAGCCGTGCTCGGCTGCCGCATCGGCGAGCCGGTGGAAATCGGCGATGGGACAGCCGATGCAGTGGAGCCGCCAGTCGAGGAAGACCTCGAGCGTCTGCGGCCACCGGCGCATGATCACCTCCAGCGATAGATCGTCGATCTCCTCGCGCACATCGGCCTCCTCACCCTTCTGAGCATAGCCGGCCTTCCGGCCCCGTCCTTGTGCTGCGACAAAGAAGCGGCACGTCCGCGACGCTAGAGGGTCTCCAATTGAGGATACCCAGATGCGACACTTCGGACTGATGGAACGCCTTCCCAGGAGCGGAGCCGTGCCGCGCGGCATTGATTTGCGCGGCCCCGCCCTGCTTTCCTACGGCTTTCGCCCCTTCTTCCTCCTCGCCGGCATTTTCGCCGTGCTCGACATGGTTCTCTGGGTCGCGGCCCTCTCGGGCCTGCTTTCGCTCGGCGGCGACATGGGCCCCATCGACTGGCACGCCCACGAAATGCTGTTCGGCTACGGCGCCGCCGCGCTCTGCGGGTTCCTCTTGACCGCCGTGCCCAACTGGACCGGGAGCCTCCCGGTTTCGGGGCGCCCGCTGCTCGGCCTCCTGCTGCTCTGGCTCGCCGGCCGCATCGTCTCCCTCGTGCCGCAATGGCTGGGCGAAATCCCGAGCGCCACGATCGACGCCCTGTTCCTCCCCGTGCTGGCGCTGCTCATCGCCCGCGAGGTCGTCGTCGGGCGCAACTGGCAGAACCTGCGGGTCGTCGCCGGCATTCTGCTGATCGCCCTGCTCAACGTCGCCTTTCACCTCGCAACGCTCGCCGGCTGGGACGAAATGATTGTCCTGCGCGCAACCGTCGCCGTGTTCGTGCTGCTCATCGGGCAGGTGGGCGGGCGCGTGGTGCCGAGCTTCACCCGCAATTATCTCGCGAGGGCCGGCGCAACCCGCCTGCCCCACCCGCAGGGATGGCTCGACCAAGTGACGATGGCCGCGACATTGCTCGCCGGCATCGCCTGGAGCGCGGCGCCCGAGGGATGGCCCACGGCGCTCCTCGCCCTTGCCGCGGCGGCTCTCCACGCGGTGCGCCTCGCCGGCTGGCATGGCTGGGCGGCCCGCAAGGAGCCGCTGCTCCTGGTGCTCCACGTCGGCTATGGCTTCGTCGCGATCGGCTGGGCGGGCGTTGCGGCAGCGGCTGTGGGCCTCCTCGCCGAGCCCTCAGCCCTCCACCTCCTCACCGCCGGGGCCATCGGCCTGATGACGCTTGCGATCATGACGCGGGCCAGCCGCGGGCACACCGGGCGCCCGCTCACCGCCTCGACCACGACCTCGATCTCATATCTCTGCCTTTTCGCGGCGGCCGTGTTTCGGCCCCTCGCCGAAATGGTGCCGCCGGCCTACCACCTGCTGCTCGACATGAGCGCCCTCGCCTGGATCGCGGCCTTTGCGCTCTTCACCATCGAGCACGCCCCGATCCTGCTGAGGCCTTCCCTCGGCGGTCGCCGCAAGTGACCGCCGGCGTGGGCGGACGCTTGCGGCGTCATCCCCCCTACTGCATCGCCTCGAACGTATAGCTGCCCGAAGTCTTGTGGCCGTCGTCCGTGACCGCGGTCCACTCGACCGTATAGGTGCCCTCGGGGAGGTTCGCGGGGAGGGGAACGACCAGCGCATTGGGATCGTCCGCCGCCGCACCGGGCTTGCCCGCGGCGACAGGCTGGTTGTCGGGTCCGGTGACGCTGACGCGGCTGAAGGCGAGCTCCGGGACTTCCGAAAAGTTCAGCCGCAACGAGGCCGGCATCGGCATCGCCATGCCATCGGCCTTGGGCACCGCCGAAAGCAGCTTGGCGTGGGCGACGGCGGGAACGACGGTCTGCGTCAGCATGAGGGCGGCGAGGGCCCCGGCGAGCAAGCGGGCGGTGAACATTTGAAATCTTTCGGTTGGCGGGAAATTGACAAGCCGGTGCAACGGCTCGCAGTAACTAGCAACCGGTCGGCCGACCGGGGTTGATGCACGTCAAGCGCCGAGGGCAGGACGTCCATGGATTTAGCGGATGTCCTCATTGCCTGCCGGTTCGTGCATTTTGCCGCCGCGCTGCTCCTCGTCGGCACCGGCACCTTCGGCCTCTGGCTGATCCCCGAAGATCTGCGCCGCGCCACGGGCCCCTCCCTCTGGCGGCTGCTGCGGGTTGCGGCTGTCCTCGCGATATTGACCACGCTGCTCTGGCTGCTGCTCGAGGCGGCCGAGCTCGGCGATGGCTGGCCGTCGGCGATTGACCCCGCAACCCTCGGCGCCGTGCTGACCATGACGAGCTTCGGGCATGTCTGGATCGCCCGGCTGCTGCTGGCGCTCCTCCTCGCCGCGGCGTTTGCCCTGCCCGGCCGGGCCAGATGGGCCGGCGTCTCGCTTGTGGGCGTGTTGTTGCTGGCGAGCCTCGGGCTGGTCGGCCACGCCGCCGACAAGAGCGGCCCGCTGGGTGACCTACAGCGCCTCAACCACGCCACACACCTCCTCGCCGCGGCCGGCTGGGTGGGCGCCCTCCCCCCGCTCTGGATCTGCCTCCGCCGGCGGCGCGACAAGGCGCTGGTCCCGGCCGTCGCCGAGATGCTGCAGCGCTTTTCGATCAGCGGCCACATCGCGGTGGCCCTCGTGCTCGTGACCGGCCTTCTCGATACGCAGCTCATCCTCGGCCGCTGGCCGACCGACATGTCCCAGCCCTATCAGGTGCTGCTCGCGGCCAAGATCGCGCTCGTCGCCCTCATGGTGCTCATCGCCCTCGCCAACCGCTACCAGGTCGTCCCGACGCTCGACGCCGATCGGCCGGGCGCGCTCGACCGGCTGATCCGGGGAACGGTCGCCGAAATCGTGCTCTCGGCCGGCGTCGTGGCGCTGGTCAGCGCCTTCGGCACCCTCGATCCCGGCGTCTGAGACGGGCGCGAAA
Source organism: Devosiaceae bacterium (assembly GCA_035547975.1). Lineage (GTDB taxonomy): Bacteria > Pseudomonadota > Alphaproteobacteria > Rhizobiales > Devosiaceae > DASZTU01. The sequence continues at coordinate 7,560 of DASZTU010000177.1, forward strand.
GCAGCGCCTGCGGGCGGCGCCGCGCGCGTTTTCATTTGACCTCGGCCGGTCCGCCCCCTATTCGGCGCGCACCCTTCGCCCGCTTTGCACGAGGCCGATGATGATGAGTGCCACCCCGCGCCGCCGCGCAATCCTGCCGCGCCTCGCCCTCGCCTGCGGCCTCCTGGCGGCGCTCGCCGGCTGCGTCGGGTTCGGCGACAGCGGCGGCGGCGGCCTCGCCCCGGGCCTCACCGCCTCGATGGCGACGCCCGGTGCCAACCTCGACCGCCCGAGTGCCCTCGGCCTCCTCAACCAGTACCGGGGAACCGTTGGCGCCCCCGCACTGACCGACGATCCCTCGCTCGACGCCCAGGCACAATCGCTCGCCGCTGCCTATGCGCGGAGCGGCAAGGCACCCGCCATGCCGGCCGGCCTCCTCGGCATGCGGGCCAGCGCCGGCTACGCCAATTTCGCCGAGACCTTCTCCGGCTGGCGCAACAGCCCCGCCGACGCCGCCGTCCTCGGCACCGCCGGTGCCCGCCGCGCTGGTCTCGCGGCGGTCTACGACCCGAGCTCAGCCTATGGCGTCTACTGGATGCTCATCCTTGCCGGCTGAAATCGTCGACGCCCGCGGCGAAAAATGCCCGCTGCCGGTGCTGCGGATGGAAAAGCGCCTCA
>DASZTU010000178.1:0-3587 GCA_035547975.1 Devosiaceae bacterium
GGGGATCACCCCGATCCCATCGACCCGGCAGAGCGGCAGCATCTCGCGTTCCTCCTCGCGGTAGGTGAGCGAGAACTGGTCCTGCATGGAGACGAACTTCGTCCAGCCATGCATCTCGGCCGCGTGCTGGTATTTGAGGAACTGCCAGACGAACATCGAGGAGGCGCCGATGTAGCGGGCCTTGCCGGCGCGCACGACGTCGTTGAGCGCCTCCATCGTTTCCTCGGCCGGGGTGAACGGGTCGAAGCGGTGGATCTGGTAGAGGTCGACATAATCGGTGCCGAGCCGGCGCAGGCTCCCGTCGATTTCGCTCAAGACCTGCTTGCGGTTGAGCCCCATGCCGTTCGGCGCGTGCCGGTTGCGGCCGAAGAAGAGCTTCGTTGCGAGCACGATCTCGTCGCGGGGGGCGAGTTCCTTGAGGAGCGCGCCGGTCACCTCCTCGCTCGTACCCTCGGCATAGACGTTGGCGGTATCGAAGAAGTTGATGCCGGCTTCGAAGGCGCGGCGGAACAGCGGGCGGGCCTCATCGAGGCCCAACACCCAGGGCCGCTCGTCGGTGACCTTGCCGAACGACATGCAGCCGAAACAGATGCGCGAGACCTCGAGGCCCGTGCGGCCGAGGCGAACGTAATCCATGGCAACGCCTCCTTGCGAGGACCGGCGAATGACGATGTGGGGTTGGGGCAGAATGGGTGCGTGAGAAAAGCTAGGCCCGCGCGCCCGTGCCGGTCAAGCCTTTCGTACGAACGTTCATACGCCGCACCGGCCGCCCCGCCGGCTTCGTCGAAGCGGGCAGCGGGGGCCTACTCGTTCCGCCTGCCGCCGCCGATCGGCTCCATCAGCGAATCGAGCTTGGCGATCACCCCCTGCATCTGCTGCTGGTCGGCGGCGTTCGGCGTCGTATCCGCCGCGGCGACCCGCGGCACCCCGCCGGGAAAGGCCCCGAACTGCTGGAAGAAGCCGATCATGTCGTCGAGGACCGGCGCCCGCCAGCGCCACATCGCGCCGATCGCCAGCACCGGCTCCATGTGCCCGAACCCCTCATAGTATTTCTCCGTCACCCAGTCGCCGGCATTGCGCAGCGTCTGCGCCATGGCCTGCGTGTTCTGGATGCGGACGATCGGATCGTTGGTGCCCGAGGCGAGGAAGAAGGGCGGATCGTCGCTGCCGACGAGGTTGATCGGCTGCGTCATCGGCGGATTGGGCGCGCTGCCAAAGGTGTTTTGGACCTCGGCATATTCGAACGGGTAGAAATTGTACGGCCCCGAAAGGGCCGCGACCCCCCGGATCGTCATGGTGATGGCGTAGTCGTTGAAGAACGAATGGTCGAGCGCCAGCATCACCGCGTTGTATGCCCCCGCCGAATGCCCGGCGAGGAACAGCCGGCCCGGATCGCCGCCGAAGCGCACGATGTTGTCCTGCGTCCAGCGCAGCGCCTCGGCGCAATCGTCGAGGAATTTCGGAAACTTGACCTCGGGATAGAGCCGGTAATCGGCGATCACCACCACAAAGCCGCGGGACGCGAAGGCCTGGCCGACGAACTGGTAGTCGCCGCGGTCGCCATGGTCCCAGCCGCCGCCATAGATGAAGAAGAGGACCGGCGCCGTGCCCTTGAGGGACTTTGGCGTATAGACGTCGAGCTTCTTGCGCGGGCTCCCGGCCGCGTACTGGATACCGTCGCCGCTCTTGACGGCGTCGCCGTCCATCGCCGGCCCGACATTGAAGGGATCCATGATGCTGAGGGCGAGGCTGGGGCTTGCCCAGCCGAGCGCCAGCAGGAGGCCGAGGAGGGCGACCAGCCGGATCGCGGGGAAGCGGAAATTTCGGATCATGGACGGCGTCGGGAATCGAGGAACGGGAAAGGCGGTGGCACTGGCAGGCGAACCTGATGATTTTGTGGCCGTCAGCCCGGCTGCGCCGCCCTGTCGCGGCACCAGATGCCCCACATCTCGCGGAGCGCGGCTTCGAAATGCCGCGCGAAACGCGGCGCATCCATCATGGGGGAGGCTTCCACCCGCGCCCGCAACCCGTCCCGGAGCGCCCCGAGCTTCTCGTGATCCGCCGCGAAGGCCGTGGCCTTCCTGACGTAGTCGCCAGCGTCATCGGCGATCCAGTCGGTGAGCCCGACATTGTGATGGATGTTCTCGCCCATATGGGAGACGTAGCGGTCGCCCCTGAGGGTGAGCACCGGGACGCCCATCCAGAGCGCTTCCATCGTTGTCGTCGCCCCCGCATAAGGGAAGGGGTCCAGCGCGATGTCGATCTCGTTGTAGCGCGCGAGGTGCGCGCCATAGTCGACCACCGGCTTCTCGAGCGTGAGCCGGTCGCCGGGAACGCCCGCGGCCTCGAGGCGCGCCCTGAGCTCCGAGGCAACCCGCGGGTTGCCGAGCGTACCGGAACGGAGCAGCAGCCGGCTCCGGGGCACGGCGCGCAGCAGCGCCCCCCAGCATCGCGCCGTGCGGTCCGAAATTTTGTTGACGTTGCTCGCGCTGCCGAACGTGAGGAAACCGTTCCGAAGCATCGGCAACGGGCCGACCGGCACCTCGACCCCGGGCCGCGCGAAACAGAGATAAGTCTCCGGCAGCCGCCAGGGCTTTTCGATCCACTGGTCTTCCTCGCCCACCGGGATCACCCAGGGGCTGGCGAGGACATAATCGATCGTCGACAGGCCTGTTGTCGCAAAATAGCCGAGCCAGGTAACGGCGATCGGCGCGGGCTTGCGGGCAAAGACGCCGAGGCGGCTGCGGGTCGAAAATCCCGAGAGGTCGAAGAGAATGTCGATGCGGTCCGCCGCGATCATTTGGGCCAGCGCCTCGTCTCGCGTCAAAGCGACCTCGCGCCAGTGCGGGATGAGCTGCTGCAGCCGCGCGGTCATCTCGTCGGCGGTCAGCGAGGTCTTGTAGGCAAAGAGCTCGAACGCCGCGGGGTCGATCGCGCGACACGTCGGCTCGAGGAACCGGGCCACCGGGTGGTTCTCGAAATCGCCCGAAACGAACCCCACCCTCAACCGGCGCCCGGGGTCCGGGTTGTTGGGGTGGGACGTGACGGGCGGAATCCGCCGCCTCAGCAGTTCGCCATAGCGGAAGGCCTCCGCGGCCATTTCCCGTGCCCCCGCTTCGGCAAGGTAGTTGAGGGCGAAGATGTAGGTCTGCCGGCCGCTGAGCTCGTCGGGAGACCGTTCGTAGAAGGCGCGAAGCCGTTCGACGCCTTCGTGCAGGAACCCGCCATTGACGAGCACATGCCCGAGCCGTCCCACGAGATCGGGATCGTCGGGCCGCAACGCGAGGGCGCGGCGCAGGAACGGCAACGCGAAGCCGTACTGCCGCGCGCTCGCCTGCGCATCCGCCATCGCGACCAGCAGCGGCAAGTCGTCCGGGGCGAGCCTGAGGCCGGTGCGCGCGGCGGCGATCGCCTCCCGGGTGCGCCCGAGTTGCGAGAGGGTGACGGAGAGGTTCTGGTAGCCGCCCGCGTCCGGCCGGATCTGCAATGCCCGGCGAAACGCCTCGACAGCGGCCTCGCGCTCGCCGAGGTCGACGAGGGTTTGGCCGAGCGTGTTGTGGGCGGCGGCGTAGAGCGGCTGGAGGGCA
>DASZTU010000179.1:0-12141 GCA_035547975.1 Devosiaceae bacterium
GGCGCTCTGGCTCGTCGCCAACAAGGTCGCACCGGCGGACAAGATCGCGACCATCGGGACGTCGCACGGCGGGGAGGTGGCGATCGAGCACGACCAGGCAGGGGGCGGAAACGTGGTGCTTGCCGGTGCTGTCGCATACTACCCGGGCTGTGACCGCGGCTTTCCGTTCGCCCGGTACCCGCTGCTACTGCTCGCCGGCGAGAAGGACATGACCGACGGCCCGCGCCAGTCGGTGGCCGCCACCTGCCAGGACTATGCCCGGCAAGCCAATTCGCACAAAGGCACCGCCGAAGTCAGAGCCGTGTCCTATCCGAATGGCCCCCACTCCTTCGACGTTCCCGGCGTGAAACTGCAGGTCTCCCAGTCGCTGAACAAATCGATCGCCGGCTATGACAAGGCGTCAGCCGACGCCAGCATGAAGGAGATCGAGGCTTTCCTGCGGAAGAATCTTCGGATAGGCGAGGGATAGGCGGGGCGCGCGTGTGGCCCAAGGCCCCTCGCGATGTGCCGCGAGGGGCGTAAGCGGGTGAGTGGCTCAGGCCTCGGTCCAGTCCTGCCCGACGGCCTTCTTTCGCGACACGAGATGAACCGCCGCGGCCTTGGCGCGCTGGTACACCCCGGGGCTGCCCTTGCCGGGTGAAATCCCGGTCTGCTCCGAACCGTCGGCGATGCGGAAGACTTCGATGATGCGGTCGAGATCGGAGGCCTGCGCCTCGGTCTGCTCGATGGCCGCATTGGTCTGCTCGACCAGCGCCGCATTGTGCTGCGTCATCTCGTCCATCTGGCGCACCGCGGTCGTGACCTCGGCGATGGCCGCCGCCTGGTTGCGCGATCCCTCCGAAATGCCCTGCATCAACGACGCATTCTCCTGCACCGCGACGAGGATCGCTTCGAGCTTGGCCGCGGCGTTGGCGACGAGCCGCGATCCGCCGCCGACTTCGCTGGCGCTCTGCTCGATGAGGGCCTTGACCTCGGAGGAGGCTTCCGCGGCGCTCTGGGCGAGGCGCCTCACTTCCACCGCAACCACCGCAAATCCCTTGCCCGCTTCACCCGCCCGCGCCGCCTCGACGGACGCATTGAGCGCGAGGAGGTTGGTCTGGAACGCGATGTCGTCGATCATGCCGATGATGTTGGAGATCTTGCTCGAGGAGGCGGTGATCCGCTCCATCGCCGTGGTCGCCTCGTGCATCACCCGTCCGCCCTCGTCAGCGAGTTGCGCCGCCGACTGAATCCGGACGGCCGCGTCCTCGGCCTTCCCGGCATTGTCGGCGACGGTTGCCGCCAATTGCTCCATGGCGGCCGAGGTTTCCTCGATGGTCGAGGCCTGCCGGGTCGTCCGCTCGGAGAGGTCGTTGGCGCCGGCGAGGATTTCGCCGGTCGCGACCTTGAGCGTGCGCGACGTGCCCCGCAGTTCGGAAACGAGCTCGGTGAGCTTGCGGCTGACCGCATTGGTATCGGCCTGGAGCACCGCGAAGACGCCGCGATAGCTGCCTTCCATCCGCTGCGTCAGGTCGGTCTTGGCCAGCGCCGACAGCACGCGCCCCGCCTCGGCCAGGGCGCCGCTCACCGTTTCGAGCATGCCGTTGAAGTTGTGGGCGATGCGGTTGATCTCGGGGTCCGCGAACTCGGCGTCGATGCGCCTCGAGAAATCGCCTTCCATGGTGGCGTCGACCACCGCGTCGAAGGCGGACTGGAACGCCTGCATCGTTTCGGCGCGGCCCTGCGTCTCCCTGAGGCTCGCCGCCTCCTGCTCGCTGAGCGCGGCGACCCGAATGCCGTTCTCCTTGAACACTTCCACCGCGCGGGCCATCGAGCCGAGCTCATCCCGGCGCCCCGTGAAGCCGATATCGGTCTTGAGATCGCCGCCGGCGAGCCGCGCCATGCTGTCGGTCAATTGGCCCATCGGCCGGATCACCGCACGCGCCAGGTAAAGCCCGAAGCCGAGGATCAGCAGGGCGGCCAAGCCCATCGCGGTATAGAGCATGAGCTCGGCGCGATCGCGGTTGCCGATGGCGGCGTTGATCTGCGCCGTCGTCCGCTTGCTCAGCAGCTGGTCGAAGGCGTCGATCGGCTCCATGATCCCGGCGGCGTAGCGGTGGTACTCCGGCGAATGGAGGAGATTGCGGGCGAGTTCGAGATCGGGCGCCCCCTTGACCGTATAGGCCCCGCTCGCGTCGGCAAAGATGCCCTTCACCGCGTTCATCGCCTTCACCTCGAGGTTGACGAGGTCGTTGGAGAGCTGCTTGGACTTCGCCATCAACTCGAACTCCTCGTCGGTGAACCCCGCCTGCTTCATCAGGTCGAGCAGCGCGACCGGCTGGCCGTTGCCGCGCGGCGGCGTGCGCGCGCCGTCATAAAAACTCCAGTAGATGCGCTCGTATTCGAGCGGACGCGGCGCCTTGCCGGCCGCGATGTCGAGCACCCGGTTGTACTGCTCCTCGTAGAAGGGATCGGCGGTCACGACATAGGTGCGCGCGTAGCGGGTCAGGGTCTCGGAATTCTGCCGCAGCTCGCTCGCCAGCTGCGCGGAGCGATACTGGTTTTCATAAGCCGCGGTGATGGCGGCGCTGGCGTTCTGCACGTTGATGGCGGCAATGGCCACGAGTCCGAGGGCGACGAGCGCGAGGGCTCCGGCAAGCGTCGACCGGGCCTTGATGGTTCTGATGTTCATTGGGTGGTCCGAACGAAGAAGGAGGGGTTTTGGGTCGCCTGACGCGGGCGGCCGCAACCGGTCCGTGGTGAAGTTGGGGTCATGGTGCGGGTAACGAGCTGCCTCCCGTGGCCGCCGCCCTCCTCGAGTTGCCGGGGGCAAGGTCTTTTCCGCCACTGAGCGGAAATTCGTAGCTCGATAAGGTTAATGCGGGGTGAGGCCGGGCTTCGCCGACGCGGGCCGCCGCGAAAACGGTGCGGGGGGCCGCCATCCCGCCCGGCTGCAGCGCCGCATCCGTGCCACGCCATAAGCAAACACCTTGCCGGCGGAATGGGCGGTGCGTGAGACTTAAGTCTCGTCAACAAACTGTTGCTGAAAACCACGCGGCATTTCGTCATCCCTCAGATGAGGGTTGATCTTGATGGGCAGATGGAATGCTTTGCGTGCTGGGGAGCGTATTTGGAGCCTGGACCGTCTTTCGTATGAACCAGCAGTTTTGTGGGCATCCGCGCCATGGAGCCGCCCACAACTGTCCATTCAACAGGGGAATGTCGGTGAAAACTTTGTTTAATCTGGCTGTTATCGTCGCCTGTGTCGTTCTCTCGAGCTTTGCCGCCTACGCGAAAACCACCGTCGTCTGGTGGGACTATCTGGGGGGCGGCGATGGCGTGAGGATCAAGTCGCTGATCAAGCAGTTCAACAAGGAAAATCCCGACATCCAGATCAAGGAGACGACCCTCGGATGGGGAACGCCCTATTACGACAAGGTGCAGGCGGCCGCGGCAAGCGGCCAGGGACCCGATGTGATGCTCTACCACGAGTCCCGGCTGCCGATCGGCATCCTGTCGGGCGCACTGCGCCCCTTCAGCGACGACGAACTGAAGTCTGCCGGCGTCGCCCCGGCCGATTACAGCCCGAGCACCTGGCAGGGCATGCAGTCGGACGGGAAGCAATACGCCATCCCCTTCGACGTCGATTCGATCGTCCTCTACTACAACAAGACCCTGCTCAAGAAGGCGGGGCTCCTCGATGCCAACGGCCTGCCGCAGGGGCTCGACGGTGCGGGCAACTTCGATGCGGCGCTCAAGAAGCTGAGCGCCGGCGGCCATGTCTCCCTGTCGTTTCCCTCGGCCGACGGGTCGACCGCCTGGCGGATATTCTACACGCTGCTCGCCCAGCAGGGCGGTGAATTCATCACCGACGGCAAGGTGCTCGACGGCGACAATGCGATGAAGGCGACGCAGGCGCTGGCCGAGATGGCGCAGTGGGTTTCTGCCGAAGGCGCGACCAAGATGCGCTCCTACCCTGCCGCGATCGGCGACTTCACCTCGGGCAAGGCGGCCTTCCACATCAACGGCGTTTGGGAAGTGCCCACCATGGCCGACCTCGCCAAGAAAAAGAAACTCGGCTTCGAGTGGGGCGCCATCCAGATGCCGACGATTTTCGCGCAGCCCGGCACCTGGGGCGACGCCGACGGCTTCGCCATTCCCGATCGCAAGGGCCACGAGATCGCGCCCGACAAGCTCGCGGCCGTGTTCAGCGTCATCAAGTGGATGAATGAACACTCCGTCACCTGGGCGACCGCGGGGCATGTGCCCGCCTACATTCCGGCCACGGCCGATGAGGCGTTCAAGAGCCTGGAGCCCAATGCGACCTATGCCTCGCTGCTCGAGACGGTGAAGTTCGATCCATCCTCGAAGATCACGGGGGTCGCCTCCCCGGCCTACGATGCCGCGAGCGCCAGCTTCGTCCCGGCCATCAACGGCAAGATGGCCCCCGCCGACGCCGTCGCAGCCGTAAAGACGAAGTTGCAGTCGCTGCTGCCGTAGTCGGGCCTCGCCGCGCCCTCGCCCCCTCCCCCGCGCCCGGGCCTCCGCCCGGGCCGGCGGCCCCGTTGCACCTATAGGCTTTCCTCGTAGGGGCGCAGGGCATCCACGGTCAGCACGAGCCCCGACGCTTCCATGTCGATGAACAGATCGGCAGCGGACTTCCCCGGTCGGTTCAACCGCTGCCGCATGACGCGGATCGCTCCCACCGCCTTTCCCGGATCGAGTGTTATCGTATCGGCCGTGAACTCGTCAGTTGTTCGCGCCTGGATGTTCAGGGGCAAGAGAACAGCCGCCGGGAAGTGCTTCAGGTTATCGGTGACGATGACGTGCCCGCGGGTTTTAAGGGCCGCAGCGAGGACGTGAGCATCGTTCTTGTCGGGAAGACCGTCCGCGACGCATAGAAAATTGTCGTAATCGTCGACCATGGCATCATCGAAGGCATCCATCATGACTTCAATGGCCGCCTTGCTCCGGCTCTCGGCGTCCGCGATTTCGCGCTTTTGCAGGATATCGAGGATTGCCGACTGCGTTTCATTTATTACGGCCTGAGACCACCGCACCCGATAGAAACCGGCCTCGGCCAGAGTGAGCAGGAGGTTCCTCTTGAGCGCTCCGGCCAGGGAACAGGCATCAATCAGCGCGGTGTAGCGATTGGCGAACAAGACTTAGATCAGGTCCGCGTCCATGGCCGCCAGTCGGGAGAGGGCATTGCTGCGCTTCTCATCGCGCTGCTGCTTGTATCGAAACAGATCGTCCGCCAATACGCGCCGGTGTCTTCCGACCGAGGTATGCGGGATATCTCCTTTTTCGAGCAGCGAAATGAGGTACGGGCGAGACACGTTCAAAATGTCGGCTGCCTGCTGGGTGGTCAGCATTTGGCCAACGGGAACAAGGGTGACGGCGTCCCCATTTCCCACGTGCCGCAAGACCTCCATCAGCAACTCGGACAAGGCGGGGCCGAGCGTTATGTCGGCTGCCTTCTTTGTCTTCTGATTGGTGACCTTGAGCTCTGCATCGCCAGCCGTAGCTGCGGCCAGAAGCGTGCGGAGTTGGTTGGCTGTCTCTCGCTCACCGGCGTTTGGCAGCCTTCGGCCAAGCTGAACAGCTCTGGCAGCGGTTGTCATTTGGCTCTCCTCTAATCTCCATCAGTAGCGGTTATTCGCAATATCCGCAACATTCGAAATAATCGAAACCAGGAAAGGTTCCAACCTGACCGTCAGCATAGGTGTTGTGCGCACGGCCTGGTGTCGCCCTTTTCTCCTCCATCCAACGCGTCTGAACGACGCGGTAGGCTACAGCCGTCGGCAAGTGCCGATCAGCGGTGGGCGGGAAGTTCGGCCCAAAGCATGAGGCTCGCCACCCGGCCTTGACTTGCCGCAAGAACGACGGACGCTTCTCCTGCTAGGGACGCCCGACGCGAAGGGGGAAGCAATGTCTGACGGGACGAGCCTCAGGGTGCTGGCCGTAAGCACTCTCGCATTCACGGTTTGCTTTGCGGTCTGGCTGATGTTCGGCGTAACCGGCATCCCGATCCGCTCGGAGCTCGGCCTCGATTCCACCCAGTTCGGCCTGCTGACGGCAACGCCGGTCCTCTCGGGCGCGCTCTTCCGCCTGCCGCTCGGCATCTGGACCGACCGCCTCGGCGGCCGGCTGATGATGCTGCTCCTCCTCGTCGGCTGCGCCGTGCCGGTCTGGGTGTCGTCCTACGCCACGGCCCTCTGGCAGCTCCTCGCGCTTGGGCTCGCGCTGGGCCTCGTCGGGGCCTCCTTTTCGGTCGGCACCCCTTACGTCGCCCGCTTCTTCGACCGGCAGCGGCGCGGCTTCGCCATGGGCGTGTTCGGCGCGGGAACCGTCGGCGCCGCGCTCAACATGTTCGTCGCCCCCGCAATCCTCTCCGCCTATGGCTGGCAGATGGTGCCGCGCGTTTACGCCGTAGCGCTCCTGGTCACGGCCGTCTTGTTCTACTTCTTCTCCGCCCCCGACCCGGGCAAGGGCAAGAGCCAGGCGGGCCTCCGCCAGCAGCTCGCGGTGCTGCGCGAGCCCCGCGTATGGAAATACTGCCAGTATTACTCGATCGTGTTCGGCGGCTTCACGGCGCTCTCGATCTGGATGCCGCAATATTTCAAGTCCGAGTACGGCTTCTCGATCGGCGAAGCGGCCCTCCTGGCCGCCTGCTTCGCGCTGCCGGCCGGCCTCTTCCGCGCCCTGGGTGGCTGGCTGTCGGACCGGTTCGGCGCCCATGCGGTCACCTGGTGGGTGCTTTGGGTCGCCTGGATCTGCCTCTTCATCCTCTCCTATCCCCACACCGAACTGACCATTCACACGGTGAGGGGCTCCCTCACTTTCGCGATCGTGCTGCCGGTCTGGTTCTTCACCGCGGTGCTCTTCGCGCTCGGCATCGCCCTCGCCTGCGGCATGGCCTCGACCTTCAAGTACATCGGCGACGACTTCCCCGAATCGATGGGCGTCGTCTCGGGCGTCGTCGGCATGATGGGCGGCCTCGGCGGGTTCCTGCTGCCGGTCATGTTCGGGGCGCTGCTCGACGCGCTCGGCGTCAATTCCAGCTGCTTTATGCTGCTTTACGGAATTGTGTCGGTTTCTTTGACGCTCAACTACTTGACGGAGGTTCGGCGCGCGCCCGTAATGGGGGAAACGGCAGCTTCTGCGGAGGGGGGAAAGCCGTGAGCCATTTTCTGGAGCGTCTCACCTACCTCACCCGCCTCAGGGAACCCTTTTCCGGCGGCCACGGCGAACTGCGCGACGAGGACCGCCGCTGGGAGGAGGGGTATCGGCAGCGCTGGCAGCACGACAAGATCGTCCGCTCGACCCATGGCGTGAACTGCACGGGCTCCTGCAGCTGGAAGATCTACGTCAAGGGTGGCCTCGTCACCTGGGAGACGCAGCAGACCGACTATCCGCGCACCCGCGCCGGCATGCCCAACCACGAGCCGCGCGGCTGCTCCCGCGGAGCCTCCTACTCCTGGTATCTCTACAGCGCGAGCCGCATCAAATACCCCCTCATCCGGAGCCGTTTGCTGCGCGCCTGGCGGGAAGCGCGCCGGACGCTGGAGCCCGTCGAAGCCTGGGGGTCGATCGTCGGCGACACTGCAAAAGCCACGGCCTACAAATCGATGCGCGGCCGTGGCGGCTTCGTGCGCGCGAGCTGGGACGAGGTGGTCGAGATCATCGCCGCCGCCAACATCCACACCATCAAGACCTGGGGCCCCGACCGGGTGGTCGGCTTTTCGCCGATTCCCGCCATGTCGATGGTCTCCTATGCCTCGGGCGCCCGCTATCTCAGCCTCATCGGCGGCACGCTGCTCTCCTTCTACGACTGGTATTGCGACCTGCCGCCCTCGAGCCCGCAGACCTGGGGCGAGCAGACCGACGTGCCGGAATCGGCCGACTGGTACAATTCCGGCTACATCATCGCCTGGGGCTCGAACGTGCCCCAGACCCGCACCCCGGACGCCCACTTCTTCGTCGAGGCCCGCTACAACGGCACAAAGGTCGTGGCGATCACGCCGGACTACTCGGAAGTCGCCAAGCTGTCCGACCTCTGGCTGCACCCCAAGCAGGGCACCGATGCCGCACTCGCCATGGCCATGGGCCATGTCATCCTCAAGGAATTCTTCCTCGACCGGCAGGTGCCCTATTTCGAGGACTACACCCGCCGCCTGACCGACATGCCGATGCTGGTCCGCCTCAGGCAGGACGGGGAACGTTGGGTCCCGGACCGCTACGTTCGCCAGAGCGACCTCGTCGGTGCCCCGGAGAGCGGCCGCGCCGACTGGAAGACCGTCGCGGTCGACGAGGCGACGGGCGATCTCGTCGTGCCGCAGGGCTCGATCGGTTATCGCTGGCCGAAGGAGGGCGAGCCCAGGGGGCGCTGGAACCTCGAGGAGAAGGATGGCGAGACGGGCGCCGCGGTCAAGGTTGCCCTCAGCCTCATCGATCGTCGCGACGAGGCGCTGGCGGTGGCGTTTCCCTATTTCGGCGGCACCCTCCACGAGCGCTTTACCGAGAACGACCAGGGCGGCGACGTGCTCGTCCGCAACGTGCCGGTGCGGCGGCTAAAGCTCAAGGATGGCGAGGCGCGCGTCGCGACCGTCTTCGACCTGATGTGCGCCCACTATGGGCTCGAGCGCGGTCTCGGCGGTGCGGCGGCCACAAGCTACGAGGACAACACGCCCTATACGCCCGCCTGGCAGGAGAAGATCACCGGCGTTTCCGCTGCGCATGCAATCGCCTTGGCGCGCGAGTTCGCCACCAACGCCGAAAAGACCCGTGGGCGCTCGATGGTGATCATCGGCGCCGGCATGAACCACTGGTACCACCAGGACATGAACTACCGCTCGATCATCAATTTCCTGATGATGTGCGGCACGGTAGGGGTCTCGGGCGGCGGCTGGGCGCACTATGTGGGCCAGGAAAAGCTCCGGCCCCAGACCGGCTGGACGATGCTCGCCTTCGCGCTCGACTGGGTGCGCCCGCCCCGGCAGATGAACGGTACCTCCTTCTTCTACGCCCATTCCGACCAGTGGCGGTACGAGAAGCTCGACGTCTCCGAACTGCTCTCCCCCCTGGCCGATGCCGGGGACTATCGCGGCAGCTTCATCGACCTCAACGCCCGGGCGGAGCGCATGGGTTGGCTCCCCTCGGCCCCGCAACTCGCCCTCAATCCCCTGACTCTCGCAAGGAACGCCGATGCGGCGGGCGTGCCGGTCAGGGATCACGTCGCGCAGGGCCTCAGGTCGGGCGCGATCCAGATGTCCTGCGAGGACCCCGACAGCCCCATCAATTTCCCGCGCAACCTCTTCATCTGGCGCTCCAACCTCTTCGGCTCGTCGGGCAAGGGGCACGAATATTTCCTCAAGCATTTCCTCGGCACCCGCCACGGCCTCCAGGGCAAGGATTTGGGCGAAATGGGAGGCGACAAGCCGCTCGACGTCGCCTGGCGCGATCCCGCCCCCGAGGGAAAGCTCGACCTCGTCACCACCCTCGACTTCCGCATGTCGACCAGCTGCCTCTATTCGGACATCGTGCTGCCGACGGCGACCTGGTACGAAAAGAACGACCTCAACACCTCCGACATGCATCCCTTCATCCACCCGCTCTCGGCGGCGGTGGATCCGGTCTGGGAATCGCGCAGCGACTGGGAAACCTATAAAGCCATCGCCAAGCGCTTCTCCGAGCTGGCCGTCGGGCACCTCGGGGTGGAGCGCGACGTCGTCCTCACGCCCATCATGCACGATACCCCCGGCGAGCTCGCCCAGCCTTTCGGCGCCAAAGACTGGAAGGCGGGCGAGTGCGAGCTGATCCCGGGCGTTACGGCGCCGCAGATCACCCTCGTCGAGCGCGACTATCCCAACACCTATAAGCGCTTCACCGCGCTCGGGCCGCTCGCCGACACGCTCGGCAATGGCGGCAAGGGCATCGGCTGGGACACCCGGGACGAAGTCGCCGGGCTCGCCGGGCTCAACCACCGCGTGACCGAGCCCGGCGCTACCCAGGGCCGGCCCCGCATCGACACCGATATCGATGCCGCCGAGGTCGTCCTCTACCTCGCCCCGGAGACCAATGGCGAAGTCGCCGTCAAGGCGTGGGCCGCGCTCGGCAAGGTCACCGGGCGCGACCACGTCCACCTCGCCCAGGCGCGGCAGGACGAAAAGATCCGCTTCCGGGACATTCAGGCGCAGCCACGCAAGATCATCTCGTCGCCGACCTGGTCGGGGATCGAGAGCGAGCATGTGAGCTACACCGCCGGCTACACCAACGTGAACGAGCTCATCCCCTGGCGGACGCTCACCGGCCGGCAGCAGTTCTACCAGGACCATCCGTGGCTCCGCGACTTCGGCGAGGCCTTCGCGCTCTACCGCCCGCCCGTCGACACGCGCACCGTCGCCGCCATGCTCGGCCAGCGCGGCAACGGCGAAAAAGAGATCGTCCTCAACTTCATCACCCCGCACCAGAAGTGGGGCATCCACTCGACCTATACCGATAACCTCTTGATGCTGACGCTGTCGCGCGGCGGGCCGATCGTGTGGATTTCCGAGACCGATGCGAAGGCCGCCGGCATCGTCGACAACGACTGGATCGAGCTTTTCAACCTCAACGGGGCGATCACCGCCCGCGCCGTGGTCAGCCAGCGCGTGCACGAGGGCATGTGCCTGATGTACCACGCGCAGGAAAAGATCGTGAACGTCCCCGGCTCGCAGATCACCGGCCTCAGGGGCGGCATCCACAACTCGGTCACCCGCACCCTGCTCAAGCCCACGCACATGGTGGGCGGCTACGCCCAGCTCTCCTACGGCTTCAACTACTACGGCACCGTGGGGGCGAACCGGGACGAATTCGTCATCGTGCGAAAGCTCAACAAGATCGAGTGGCTCGACCACTCGAACCCGGTCGACCGGGCGGAGGAGGAAAAGGCATCATGAAAATCCGCGCACAGATCGCCATGGTGCTCAACCTCGACAAGTGTATCGGCTGCCACACCTGCTCGGTCACCTGCAAGCAGGTGTGGACCTCCCGGCAGGGCATGGAATACGCCTGGTTCAACAACGTCGAGACCAAGCCCGGCGTCGGCTACCCCAAGGACTGGGAGAACCAGGAGCGCTGGCAGGGCGGCTGGAAGCGCAAGAAGAACGGCAAGATCGTTCCCAAGCAGGGCGGCAAGCTCGCCCTCCTCTCAAAAATCTTCGCCAACCCGCATCTGCCCGAGATCGACGACTACTACGAGCCCTTCACCTTCGACTACGAGCACCTGCAGAAGGCGCCCGAACTGCCGAGCTCGCCGGTGGCCCGGCCGCTGTCGCTGGTCTCCGGCCGGCCGATGGAAAAGATCGAGTGGGGGCCGAACTGGGAGGAAATCCTCGGCGGCGAGTTCGACAAGCGCTCGAAAGACTACAACTTCGAGGGCGTTCAGAAGGACATCTACGGGCAGTTCGAAAACACCTTCATGATGTACCTGCCGAGGCTCTGCGAGCACTGCCTCAACCCGGCCTGCGTCGCCTCCTGTCCCTCGGGGTCCATCTACAAGCGCGAGGAGGACGGCATCGTCCTCATCGACCAGGACAAGTGCCGCGGCTGGCGCATGTGCGTCTCGGGCTGCCCCTACAAGAAGATTTATTACAACTGGACCTCGGGTAAGGCCGAGAAGTGCATCTTCTGCTACCCGCGCATCGAAGCCGGCCAGCCGACGGTATGCTCGGAAACCTGCGTCGGCCGCATCCGCTATCTCGGCGTGCTGCTCTATGATGCCGATCGCATCGAGGAGGCCGCCTCGGTCGAGGACGAGCAGGACCTCTACGAGGCGCAGCTCAAGGTCTTCCTCGACCCCAATGACCCCGCGGTGATCGCGCAGGCGCGCGCCGACGGCATCGCCGAGAACTGGCTCGAGGCGGCGCGCCGCTCGCCCGCCTACAAGATGGCCGTCGAGTGGAAGATCGCCTTCCCGCTCCACCCCGAATACCGCACGCTGCCGATGGTCTGGTACGTGCCGCCGCTCTCCCCGATCCAGTCGCACGCCAATGCCGGCGCGATCGATACGGTCGGCGAAATCCCCGACGTGCGCTCGCTGCGCATCCCGGTGCGGTACCTCGCCAATCTCCTGACCGCCGGCGCCGAAGAGCCGATCGTTTCGGCCCTCGAGCGTCTCCT